>JBIOJU010000251.1:0-2405 GCA_044451165.1 Chlamydiales bacterium
CAGTTTAGATGCTTAAGCAATTGATAAGCCAGTTTACAAAACCGTTGCTCTACCGCTGAGCTACACCGGCCTACGTCTCAATGACTGGTATTAGGATAACAAAAACGCACAGCTCTGTCAATAGGAATAGAGCATTTGGGTGTGCGGAGGATTTTTGCAAGGGGGAAGGAAGCGTGATAGAATCCATCAAAGAGAGTGCAGAGCTGGTCTGAACCTAGTGAATCCAAGGAGAGGAGAGAACGGTCATGGATCGAGAGAAATGGGAGAGGTTAGCCCGGGAAGTATTTAGCGGAATGCAAGATTGGCGAGTGCAGAATCCAAGAGCGACCTTTGCAGAGATCGAGGATACAGTTGACGAGAAGTTGGCAGATCTGCGTGTAAAGATGATGGAGGATGTTGCACTTGAAAGCAAAGCGAAAGATCTGCGAGCCTTGCAAGAGGGAGAGCAGATAGGTTGTACAATATGTGGAGGAGCATTAAAGGATCGAGGGAAGCATGTAAGGGAATTAACGACTCAACATGAGAAGCAGATTCATTTAGAACGAAGCTATGGTTACTGCCCGACCTGTCTGGTAGGTTTTTTTCCCCCTGGACGAGGAATTGGAATTGCTACCGAAGGAAAGGTTTACCCCGAGAATGCAGGAGGGGATGGCGAGGCTGGCAACGTGGATGCCATTTCGGCAAGCGAGTCAAGAACTGGAGTTTTTCACCAAAGTAGAGGTGAATGAAGCGACGGTCAGGCAGATAACCGAAGGGATCGGGGCGGCTCAGGTGGGTTTGCAAGACAGGCGGGTGGCAGAGATTCAAGCAGAGTGTCCAGAAAGCCCAGATGGTCCAGAGCTACAGATGATGAGTGTAGATGGAGCATTTGTTCAACTTGTGGGAGGAGAATGGAAAGAGGTGAAAACACTAGCATTGGGTGTTGTGCAAGAGCCAGTGGAAGAAAAGGGGGAACAAGTTGTTTCTACAACAGATTTGAGCTATTTTTCAAGGATGAGTGAGGCAAAGAAATTTGAGGAAGCGGCATTAGTAGAGATTTACGATCGCGGGGTAGAAAAAGCGGGGAAAGTGTGTGCGGTGACAGATGGAGCAGACTGGATCCCCAAATTTGTCGATCTGCATCGCGCTGATGCGATTCGCATTCTCGATTTTGCCCACGCGATGGAATATGTGACGAAAGTGGGCAAAGCTGTCTGGGAGCGAGGATTAGCCAGCGAGCTTCTCACACATGAAAACCAATCTACTGATGGAAAAGAGGGAGAAGCTCAGAGCGAAGAGCGGCACCTGAAGCAAAAGAAGGCAAGCAAGACAAAACAGTCAAGAACACCGATGCCAACAAAGGGGGAAAAAGAGGGAGAAGCCCAGAGCAAAGAGCACGAGCCTGAGAGCAAAAAAAAAGAGCAAGAAAAGCAGGAAAAAGCGATACTCGAGAGCTGGGGAGATCGGCAAGCGCATGAACTAAAATATGGGGAAGCTGCCCGTGTGATCCAAGAGATCGAGCGACTCATGGTTCCTCTGAAAAACGATGAGCGTGCTATGAAAACGATGAACACGAGTTTAAACTACCTGAAGGAACGGCAGTCCATGATGACGTATGCACTTTTTCGGGCTCAAGGGTATCCTATTGGCAGTGGATGTGTGGAGAGTGCAAACAAGTTGGTGGTAGAAAAACGCATGAAAGGCGCAGGCATGCGCTGGGCTGAAAGGCATGTCAATCCAATGCTAGCTTTACGCAATGTAGCATGCAATAATCGATGGAAGGAATTCTGGAAGCAAATTCGCCATCATTTGATCACTCTCGTACAAGCTAAACGAGGAGATGTATCTGTTCAGCGCCTCAAACTCCGCGCTGAAATGAGTGATGCTGAACCGAACAGGAGAAGTGAAATACAAGAGAAACATGTCCCGCTTCCCGTCACGCCCCAAGAACTACCTGATAGAGAGAATACATCATGTGTTGCCATTACCAGTCAGAGAATACCTCCTGATCCACCTATCAAACAGGAAACACCCCCCATGCTCAATAAGTGTCCTGCTGCCAATCACCCGTGGCGTCGTCCTTTGCTTCGACAGCGTCCCGCTTCATAGGTCAGCTCTATTTGGCTGTGCAAAAATCCTCCGCACACCCCGGCGCGAAATCGTCAATGGGATTCTTTACGTGCTGAGAAGTGGCTGTCCCTGGAGATTGATGCCCAACGACTTGCCAGCTTGGGGCACCGTCTATGACTACTTTCGGCAGTGGCAAAAGCAAGGCGTTTGGGATCAGGTGTTAGAAGCCCTGCACAAGCAGAAGCGAAAAAAGCAAGGGCGAGACCAAGAGCCCAGTGCCGCTGTGATTGACAGCCAGTCCATCAAGACGAGCGCGGTTCGTGGACCAGAGAAAGGCTTTGACATGGGCAAAAGAA
>JBIOJU010000252.1:0-2401 GCA_044451165.1 Chlamydiales bacterium
CAAAGGAAATACCAATGTGTTAAGTCGCGTGATCTATTCAATCATCGGCCTAGCTGGTGTATGGGGCCTTCGCTTGCTCTGCTTGTGCAAACATCTCTGCTGCACACCCTGCGGGACTAACAACAAAGATAAAAAAAATGGCGGCTGCGGCTGCGGCTAAGACGTGCATACTCGAAAGGCACAATTTTGCAAAACTGCACAGCTCTCTCGACCAGCGCAAGAAGTTTTTAACTGGCACGAGAGAGTCGGTGCAATCGAAAGGATGCTCTCTTCTCTAAAAGAGCTCCGCCTCCTTGCGCATGAGGGTAGGCGCCTTACTTTGCAAATTCGAATCGGACTCTCTTGGGAAAAATGGGTTTTAGAACTCCATACGTCTCCTGAAACGCTTTCTGGAAAATTTGTTCAGATCGAAGGACCTTTTCGCGACTGGTCGTATACTTTTGCGCTGACTGCGCAGGACGCTCGACGCTGTGCGCTCGTAGAGCAGGTGGAATTTTCCTTGCCTTTCCCCCTTTCTACCGCGCGTTTTTACAAAAAAGTGGAGCGCTATTTTCGCTGGAGACACAAGACTTTAGAGGATGATCTCATCTCCTATGCAAAGAACCCGCTTCCTCCACT
The DNA here is from genome assembly GCA_044451165.1 of Chlamydiales bacterium. Classification (GTDB taxonomy): domain Bacteria; phylum Chlamydiota; class Chlamydiia; order Chlamydiales; family Rhabdochlamydiaceae. The sequence goes on from JBIOJU010000252.1 coordinate 619, forward strand.
GAAAATTCTAGTCAGCGGATCAACAGGCCTTATCGGAAGCGCGCTTGTGCCTTTTTTGCGAGCAGCAGGACATCATGTGGTGCCGCTTGCCCGCTCTAAAAAGGGGGTCGATCCCTCGTCTCTCACCTGGCATCCAGAATCTGGGGAACTGGAGATCAACTCCCTTGAGGGTTTTGATCTTGTCATCCATCTTGCAGGAGAAAATATTGCAAAGCGCCGCTGGACAAAAGATCAAAAACAGCGGCTCTTTTTGAGCCGAACTCGCGATACCTGGTTTCTGACTCAGGCGCTGCTGCGCCTCAACTCTCCCCCAAAAACTGTGATTTGTGCTTCCGCCTGCGGTATCTATGGCGACCGGGGTGATGAACTACTGACGGAGGAATCTTCTCCTGGTCAAGGCTTTCTCGCAGATTTATGTGTGAAGTGGGAAGAGGCAGCCTCTACACTTGAAAAACGAAACATCCGTTTAATCCAGAGCCGCTTTGGACCCGGCCTCAGTTCCAACGGCGGCTTTCTCGAGAAAATGCTTCCCTTCTTTCGTCTAGGACTGGGCGGTAAACTGGGAAGCGGAAAACAGCTCATCCCCTGGGTTGCTCTCGATGATATGGTGGGCGCCCTCTACCATCTCATCGCGCATCAGGAGATAAAGGGGGCTGTGAACATCTGTTCTCCGGAGCCGGTTACTCAGGAAGTGTTTGCAAAAACGCTCGCACAACTCCTGCATCGTCCCGCTTTTTTTCATATTCCCTCATTTCTTGTGCGACTTGCCTTTGGCGAGCTAGCAGATGCACTGCTCTTATCTTCGCAAAATGCCCGCCCTAAAAAGCTTTTGGAAAGCAAATATGAATTTCGCTATCAGAAGTTAAAGGATGCTCTCGAGACGATCATTATTTAGTAATGATAGGCAGGGGATGGGGGAGAAGTGCGTTCTCGCTTTCTAAAAGTTCACGGCTGGCGAAGCTGATCACCACACCCTCCTGTTTTTTGGGAAGCATCTCCGTTTCGACGACCTGTTGGACCTGCTTTTTGGTGAGGGAGAGAAGGGTGTCGCGGTAGCGCTGGCGCATCTCTGGAGTCTTACCATCGCGTAAAAGGTTGTATCCAGTGGCCGCGCGACTTCCTGGAGGGATCGGATGGTCCATCGATTGAATCACACCCAGTTTAGCCTCTTCGAGATCCCGTTCATCAAACATGCCTGCCGCAATTTGCTGAATTGCAAACTGGAAACTGGAGAGAGTTTGGGCGAGTTTGGGATCTCTGTAGGAATGAAAATAAAAATTTCCAAAGGTGGGGTTGAAGGTTGCGCCGGTGCCATATGCTCCCCCTTCTTCGCGAATCTTCCGATGTAAAATCGTGTTTTCAAAAAGAGGCATCGCGCAGCTCAGAGCTGGGGCATGGGGATGAAGGTAGTGGATCGATTTAAAGGCTTCTACGGTGAATGCGACGGGCGAGGAGATGGGCCTTGCGTGTGAGACCACCGGGTGAAGGGGAAAATGATCTCTCCACGGCTTTTCTAATTTTCCGGAGATGTTTGCGAGTCCATAGAAATTGTCTTTTTTCAACTTTTCAAATAGCAGTTTATCGCAGCTAAGAACGAGATGGGGCGTTTGAGAGGAGAAGAGCTTCTCTTTCAAAATGAGAAGTTTTTCGATGATCTCTTCGGGCTTTTTCTTAGCGGATTTTGCAAGCTCTTGAATTTTTTTAAAGTAGGGAAGTCCCTGCAAAGCGTTGTTGAGATGGAGAGGGATGGAAAATCCACTGAGCGCAGTCTGAACAGCATATC
>JBIOJU010000253.1:0-2393 GCA_044451165.1 Chlamydiales bacterium
AAGAGACCATTTATAATCTCTTCATTTTACTTGCTTGCTTAAATGACGCCTTTGTGGTTTTACCGTTTTTACAGCGCTATTTTTTTCTTTGGTGCCCGTACGGGTGCCTGTGCCCTTGCCCGATCTTGGAAATGCGCATTCAGCTTGCTAGTCTGCACAACTGCTTTCGTCTATGGCGATAATCCAGAGATCCGTGTGCATCTTGCGACCGCCTCTTCTCTTGCTCCGACTTACATCGGGAAATTTTCAGGACAATCTGCCCACGACCGCTCCTATCTCGACCAGCTCGAGGCTGCTTTTCATTACGATTTCAATTACAACGGCAGCACCAAAGTACTTCCTGCGAGCGAACAGAAAGAGAAGCTTCTTTCTGCAAGCACTCCACAAGAAGCATTTGCCGTATCGCAATGGAAAAATTTTGGCGTGGCCCATGCCATCAAGATAAAAGTGTCGAACACAACCCTCTCTGCTGATGTCTTTTCTACACAATCGGGCTCTTTGAAACATTTTCCAGACATTCCAATCGTCGGAGATCTTGCGCAAGACAAACGACAGATGCATAGGCTCGCCGACTCCATTCACAAAGCAATTTTGGGTAAAGAAGGGGTCGCGACAACACGCATCCTCTATGCTATGCAAGTCAATGAAGTGAAGGCAGATAGCGGCCGGTGGACCTCTGAGATCTGGGAGTGCGACTGGGATGGGGGCAATGCCCGGCAGATCACGCGCGAAAAGAGTTATTGCGTCACCCCCGTCTTTATTCCTGCAAATGCCAAATACCCTGGTGCAAACGACCGCTTCCTTTATGTGTCTTACAAATTAGGACAGCCTAAAATTTTTCTAGCTTCTTTGAAAGAGGGCGTGGGAAGACGGCTCGTAGACCTGAGAGGAAACCAGCTCCTTCCAGCCATCTCTATGCAACGCGATAAACTCGCCTTTATCTGTGATGCCAGCGGAAGATCTGATCTTTTTCTCCAAAACTTTAATCCTCAGACGGGAGACGTTGGCAAGCCTGTGCAGCTCTTCTCCTACCCAAATTCCACCCAAGCCTCTCCTACATTCAGCCCTGATGGATCAAAAGTCGCCTTTGTTTCTGACAAAGATGGCCGCATGCGCATCTACGTCATCCCTGTGGGTGCAGCAGAAAAAAGGGCAGAGGCGCAACTCATTTCGAAACAAAATGCAGAAAATTCCTGCCCCTCATGGTCTCCTGATGGAAGAAAATTAGCCTATAGTGCTAAAACAAATGGTGTGCGGCAGATATGGGTGTACGACTTCGCCACGAAAGAAGAGAGACAGTTAACATCGGGTTCTGGAAATAAAGAAAATCCCTCTTGGGCGCCAGATAGTTTACATCTGGTGTTTAACTCAACAGACGGCAGCTCTTCAGAACTCTTCGTGGTTAACCTAAATCAGCCAGAAGCTATAAAGATTTCAAAAGGCCAAGGAAAAAAACATTACCCCACCTGGGGTCCCAGATAATTTAAAGAGGAAAACAATGAAAAAGAACGTTTTACTGATGACACTCGCATGCAGCTCTCTTACGCTGATCTTTTCAAGCTGCAGCAAAAAAAACAAAACCTGGGATGACTCTACGTCCTCAGGAAGCTATAGAGACAAACACTCACAATCGCTCTGGGGAAATGATGGTGAGAGTGAAATCGCTCAAGAGGATTTTATTCCTCTCAATGAAGAAGATCTAAAATCTCAATTTGCTGACGGAGCAATCCCTCAAGCAAAACATGATCTCGGTTCAGGTGGAATCCCAGGAGTCGACCAGTTTCAGACTCCCACAGCAGAGCTTGCTTCGATCTTCCACCAGCTCTATTTCAACACCGACGAGCATATCCTTCGCTCACCCGAGTCGCTTACGGCAGTAGATCGGATCGCTTCCTATTTGAAGAGCCATCCCCATATGCACATCGTTGTCGAAGGACATTGTGATGAACGAGCTCCAGAAGCCTACAACCTCTCTCTCGGAGCAAGACGCGCTAACTACGTGCGCACTCTCCTCGTGAAAAAAGGTGCAGACTTAAATCAGATCCACACAATCTCTTATGGAAAAGAGCGGCCCGCTGAGCTCGGTCATGGTCCCGACTCCTGGTCAAGAAATCGTAGAGCAGAATTTAAAGTCCATCAGCAGAGATAAATTATGCACGTCTTGTGGGTTGCACTTCTTCTCTTCATTACAAGTTGTACATCCCACATGACCTCTTGGAACGAGGACCGTACACGTGAGACCAATCTCGCGTTGGATGAGCTTCGCATCGAGCTTGCTGACGTAAAGCATGCTATCAACGGCAACAAGGTCGATCTGCAACTCCTAGAGGAGAAAGTCGCAAACACAAAAAGTTCTGCGAAAAATAGCGGAGACATGGCTCTTTCTACTCTTG
>JBIOJU010000254.1:0-2392 GCA_044451165.1 Chlamydiales bacterium
AGAGAGGAGGCCCAGCCTAGATACCCAAGATATTCAAATGCTTTGACATGAAGATAAGATACGGGCCAAAGCGCATTCAGCGCACGAGCTGTCATGACCGCAAGAAATATGATCCCAATGCCAGACAAAAACATCTTCAGGTAAGAAAAAATAATTTTTTTCTTTTTTCTCTCTTCTGAAGTGTCGATGTTTTTAGGCAAAGACCACCTACTGTTTAATCGAAATTGTAAAAATTACCTCAATTTTTACAAATAGCAAAGTCTGATCAACTCCTTGCCTTACAATTTCCGCAATCGTTTAAGAGCACAAAGCACTCCAAAAATTACACTAGCGGCTAGCAAGCACTTGATAACCGGTATAGAAAATTGTTCTGGTAGAGAGATGTGTTTTTGAATGGATCTCACCTCATCTGCGAGAGCAACGCGAGAAGAGTCAAAACACTCATCAAACCCTTCTTTATCGATCTTGCTCAAAACCTCGTGTGTCTCTTTGACATATTCACGCGCCACAAGCGCAACTTGGCGATTTCTTTCGAGTTCTTGCGTTCGCAGCGCATCGCGCTCTAATAGGATTGCAAGAGGAGGAAGTATTAAAAAATAGCGCTCTTCTTCTCTTTTTTTTCTCCATGGAATTTGCGCATCGATAATGATTTTGCGACTCAACCCGCAGATCCGGGCCTCAAGCTCATCGTTTGCCTGCTTTTCCGGACACACACCCTGTTCGACGAGATCATCGCGATCGATGTAGTGCCACTGACTCCCGAGGCTTTCCTGAAGAGCTTTTCCAAGAGTGGATTTACCAGCACAAGAAGGCCCGAATAAGAAAACAATACTCATTGAAATTTGCTCCGAGACAAATACTATGAACAACCCGTAAGAAAACGTCCGCGATGCACTGGAAAACCGTTGCCATGAATTCCATAGATGCCCTTAAGGACTTAATTACAGTGGCTTATAACTATAAAACCTTTCAGCAGGAAATCTTAACCTCAATTTCCATTGAAAACACTCGAAAAGGTGAATACAATCGATGCCATGAAATCGCAGGAATCGTATTTTCACTCTCATTTTGAGCGCGAAAATGCCACCGACTTCTTTGTCGCAGGCACTACGATCTCTTACGTCTCAATCAGCCAGATTTCTCTTATTGTGCGTTAGCAGCGCACAAAACATATCTAATTCCCCACATTTTTGTTTTAGCCGGTCCGACAAATCGAAGTGATTTACGGATCAAATTTTTTAAGTAATTTTTCACAAAGAAGGAGTTAGATATGTCTTCATCATCACAACCAGTCCAAAACGGACACTGGTCAAATTTGCTTACCTACGTAACACCGCCAGTTGCGGCAGCCGGAGCAATCGTCCCTGTTTTTTACGGCTTTGCAGCTAAAAGTGCGCAGCAATTGGGAAACCCAATGCCACGTATGTCGCCGTTCAATGCGTTGAAAGGCGGACTAAAAGTTGCACCTACAATCGGTGCAACGGTGGGTATGCAGCTTATATTTCAAAGAGTCATTGAAAATGCTCTCAAAAAGGGCGATCAAACCTCTAAAGAATCAAGCTTTGCCACCAAATTCTTTAGTTCCACGATAACAGGAGCTGTATCAGTTCCCCTGCTCGCAGTGTTTAATGGGCAGACCATGGGTTACAAGCCAATGCAATCCTTGAGAGCTCTTTCGATCAAGCAAGGATGTGCAGTCCTTGTCCGAGAGACTGGATTTCTCGCTTCGGTAGGAGGAGAATATCCGTTTTTCAGTGGTATGCTTGGAAGCCTTGTGGGCCATCCTGGTGATACAGCCCTCACGCGCTGGCAGAAGGGGTTAAAAGTGGAAAGCTTCCGTCAAGCGATGTGGGGTGCCCCCGCACGAGCTGTAGCAGTAGGTGGCTTTTCTGTTGGTTACAAGTTCCTTCAAGACAAGTTGCACGAACTAGCTGACAAGTTAACCAAATAAGATAAACCATTCCGAAAACCTCTTAGGGACATCTCTAAGAGGATTCTAAAGGAGGAATTCTTGGAGCACTCTTGTAGGAAAAAGTGGTGCATGCGTGGCCATGGACTGATATTTTTAGGCGCTGCAAGCATTTTCGACTCTCTCCTATCGTGCTCGACGCCTTGCGTCGATGACAGCAGCCATTTCCCTCACAGAATAATCTCTTACGGACTCACGCTGCTCTGCATTTGGCGCAGCTTGAGGGCGATGTTGCCTGATTTGGTTGTAGGCATCTACTTCTTGAAATGGTCGGCGGTAAAGTGGGGATGCGAGCTGAGCTTCAGCTTCTCTTGCCGCCAAATCGCTCTGTAAAATATCTTGGTGCAACAGATATGCCTCTGCAACACTCGCGCTGCGTCCTTTACCTTTGAGGCAATGGAGGTAGACTGTTCTTCCTTCGGC
>JBIOJU010000255.1:0-2384 GCA_044451165.1 Chlamydiales bacterium
AAAGTACAGGAGCTTGCCGCAAACTACAGCAGGGAAAAAAACAATCAAATATCACGCTTTAATGGCATGTGAAGGAGATTTAGCCCGCTTCAAGCAGTAAAGAAAGAACAAGCGCGTGAAAGCAATAAATTATGTGCTACCTGGTATCTAGATGCCAATAGCAACACTTGCAGTATTACACAAGCGATAAGAAAAAACGCGAAGAAGCGTTTATACTGAAGTGCCATAGTCATAATGTTAAGTGCAAAGATTGAATGAGCCACATGTAAGTGAACACTTGAAAGGAACTCTAGAAAAGAGATAAGTAACTTAGCTACACAGACACAAAGTATGAAACAGAAAGGAAGCAGCAAGTTAGTTTCTTTTTCAGGAATTGTATATACTTCCTTGGGACTCTTTCACAGAAAAGAAGAAGATAGTCAGGAACCAATCAAAGGAAACGATCGAAGTCCAAAAAGAACCTTTGCGTTGCGGGAAACGATTTTTTTTTGTGATTTTCGATTTATCGTCAAAGGGTGCGTCGCCGATTTTGACCAAAACCAAATTTTGACCGATCTTTCTTGCGGTGAAACGGTCATCTGTGACTATGAAGTTTAGTCGCCCATGCAACAACAAAATTAGTATTTGAGAGCGCTTGTTAAACGACATATGGATTTATTCTGTCCTGTCTATTTCGATTGTGATTTTTCTCCCATGTGCTTTAGATGACCGGTCATCAGCGAGCGAGAGTAAGCAAAATTGGTTTATTTATCCCTCTTCTGCTTTGTTTACATGTTCTTACAATTCAATTGTGTATTCCCTAGGTTTGTTTTTCTTGACTGGATCTATGGCTGTGAACATGATGCAAATTCATAGAAGCAGGTAGGTTCGCACTGTTTTCTGCACGTTTTCTCAGTTCCAACTGATTTCTCAAAGGTAACTTACCTCATCTCGATCAGTCATAACTTATTTTCTTTCTTACAGTAAAACTGCCGTAATCTGCTAAGATAATAGTAATCAATGAGTTTCTGTCGTCAAATTGCAGGTACGATCTTCATTTGGTAATTTTCTACCTGCTAGTGTATGCATCAGACATCAGTGATGGAAAGGCAGAAGTGCCTACACGCCGACGTGGCTCAAATATGGCTGCAATAATCGCTGAGGTGAATGAACCTGAAGGTAAATACCACTTCTTTGTTGCTAGTTTTCACATTCTCGTCAGATGATGCTCCCTTGCGTGTTCGTACTCGACGTGGTGGTCCTCGTGCATCATCAATGAACTTGCCTGTGGTTTCTGCAGTGCAAGGTACAATCAATGCAATTCTTCTTTGCTTTTTGAGCTTGCTTTGTTTGTTGTTTTCTTTCTGTTAAAATGTGAGTAGGCTCTCCAACTGTCGACATTTCCTCTTTTCCTGCTTCTGGTTCCACTGACATGCCAACTGAGATCATCATGGGAGAGAAAACTGTCCCTTCTTTAGGTAATAATGCCTGTGATGCATATTCCCCTATTTATTCTTCCTTTTATAGAATCTGTCGCTTCGCTTGTGCCGATATCTTCTTCCGCTACTCAAGTTTCTTTAACCAGTCACGAAAACTCAAAGATTTCGACTCCACTTCCTCTTCCTAAGAGTGACATAGAATGTAAGCATTCCAAACACTATGCACAGTGTGTTCATGCTGTTTTATGTATTGAAAGTGTTGCACGTAGCGAGTACACCGGTGTATGTTATATGTGTGAACTCACGCTGTGTTGACTTTCTCGTCACTGTTTGTTATTCCTTGCTTTAAGGTGTTGTTGTCAAATCAGAGATGAAGAAAGAAGTGTCAGAAAGCAAGTCCGATTTAAGTACGCACTCCTGCTAAATTGTATTCTTTCTTGCTTTTCACTTTGTAACTATTAGGTGAGTTAGCTTCCTTGTTCATCAAACCTGAGGTTAAAGAGGAGGTATCTGAAAGAAAGTGCGAACTGAGTACGTACTTGAATATCACTTTTAACACCCTTGCTTACTTTGTGACACTTATAGTTGATTTAACTCAAGATGAAGAAGAAGCAATGCCCCCATTGAATTCTTCCAGTGGCTACAGCAAGCCTGTACGCCCCGAGATTCACGAGGTAATTTTTTTAACAACTATTGCTCTTCTCTCCTCACTCCTCTGCAGAATCGTACCTCAAACTTGGACACTTATTGCTGGCATCGTTATGGCCGCAAAATTGTTCAAGGGTTTGTAAAGTTTTACTACCGTTGTAGCTTTCCTACGTGCCCAGCACGTTATGATGCTCATTGGGTGCATGGTTACACTGCAACTCACCGTGGACATGCGTACAACTTCTCTAATGCCCCGGTACATGCATTTTTTTTTATATTTTCATTCTATCTCTCTCTCTCTCTTCTCTCTCTCTCTCG
>JBIOJU010000256.1:0-2367 GCA_044451165.1 Chlamydiales bacterium
AGTTGAGCAGCAGCAAATGCTAGCTAAATCGGCTCCTGACTGGATCGATGCAGATTTTCGAAGCGTACCAGATCTAATAAAACGCACGCAGCGTGCTGCTGAGGAACGAACACGCGCACATGTCTCAACTATCTATACTTCAACCAAACCCTTTAACGGAAACTGGACACCCACCAGCGTAGTAGAACCGGAAAAGGGTGATAAAAAGGCAAATGCACAGGAGCTTTGAACTCATACATAAAACAGCGTTTTCATTTCTCTTTCTAAAGGACAGAATATGAGGGTAGCCCGGCTAAGAAAGAGAAAAAGAGAGCTGAAAGACCAGGGTGAATTTTGAAGCATTATCGTAAGTTGCTGGAAATAAGCAACTTAACAGTTAATACTCTTTTAAGCTTATCTTGAATTTAATAAATATATTAACTATAGTCATTCCTTTAAAAGGAGAAATTAAATGACAAATGCTATTTCATGGAAATCCCTTCCGACTGATGCACTTTTTCACGTTTTATCGTTTCTTGAACCTGCTCAGGTTACCAGAGTAGAAAGGACCTGCTTGGTTTGGAAAAGGGTCATAGATGCTGAAGGCCAGCCGCTCTGGAAAGAGTTCTGTTCTAGCCAAAATATCTCCATCATAACAGCTGATGACCTGTCCCAGACGGCGCTTGGCTCCCATTCGGCTGGCTCGGGAATATTCTCCAATGGAATTTTGCATTGTATTGCTCAGTACGTGAACGAGACAAATTACAAAAAGCAAGCGGCCTTTCCACGAGCAAATTTGGAATTTTATAGCCAAACTATGTATATCGGGAACATGACCTTAGGTGCTTTCGCAAACGAGCCTTTTGTTTCCATGAGCCTTACGAGCAGACTAAGACGTCGCGATCCACTTCCCGCGGCCTTATCAAAGTTTCCTATGAATCTTCCTCTTCGTTTGCTAATGGATAAAGAGGGGAACTATAAAAATGAAGGTGATGAGGTCCGCGTAATTTTTAACGAGAGACGGTGCATTTTAACATGCAAACATGCACGGCACTTTAGCGACCAACGAGAGATTACGTCATGGAAGATGTCTCTTGATGAAAGAGTCAGAATAAGTATGAATAATCGAATGATCAGCTTGCAAGATGTGGCGCGGGCAAAAGAACTTGCTAAAACCGGCCCAGATTGGATGAATCTCGATGATCTAAAACGCAAAAAAGCAAGCGCTTAGAAGGCAACTCGCTCTTCTAGTTCATCACTCCTTTCAGCCTTCATCCTTTCTTATCTGGAGAAGATCTCATGCGGCCGGAAAAAGAATGAAATTTCCATCTTGGCGGTCTCTGCGCTGTCTGAACCGTGAACAGCGTTTTTGTCGATTGTTTTCGCAAAATCTGCGCGGATGGTGCCTGGTGCAGCTTCCTTGGGGTTTGTTGCGCCCATGAGATTGCGATTTTTTGCAATTGCGTCTTCTCCTTCGAGAACTAGAATCAAGCATGGCCCTGAGATCATAAAATTTACGAGCTCCTGAAAGAAAGGCCTGTGTGCGTGGACCGCATAAAATCCTTTCGCTTGTTCTGCGGGTAGGTGAAGCATTTTTGCTCCGACAACTTTAAGTCCCGCCTTTTCATAACGGCTGATGATTGCGCCGATATTGTTTGCGAAAACCGCGTCTGGTTTGATGATAGAGAGGGTCTGTTCTTTAGCCATTTTTACAATTCTCCAATTCTTCTTCTGAAAGTTTTAAGCATTTTGCTACTATACCCTAAAGTCATATTATTGAGCAGCAAATGAGTTATGGAAACTACCCAGATTTAACAGGGGTCAAACGAGTTCTCGTGGTCAAACTGCGCCACCATGGGGATGTGCTATTGACATCGCCTGTCTTCTCACACCTCAAAAAAGTTTTACCAGACGCAGAGATCGATGCATTTGTTTATGCAGAAACACTTCCCATGCTTGAGGGGCACCCCGCTATTTCCAATTTTTTGCTCTACGACCGCCGTTTGAAAAAACGGTCTTTTTTAAAGAGATTTGCAGGGGAGGCAAAACTTCTTAACAGGGTCAGAAAGGGAAATTACGACCTAGTGATCAACCTCACAGAAGGGGATAGGGGGGCGATCATCGCCCTTGTTTCTGGAGCAAAAGTGCGTGTGGGGTTTGACCCTCACGGTGCAGGTTTTGCGGGTAAAAGAAAGATCTTTACACATCTAGTCAAGACCCCGAATGGGCCGCGGCACACTACAGAGCGGCAGTTAGATTCTTTGAGAAGAATAGGCATTTTTCCTGGAGAAGAGGACAAACCACTCACATTTAATCTGCCAGAAGTCGCACTGGAAAAAATGAGGAGTATTTTGCGAGAAAAGGGAATTAATGAGGGGGAATTTTTTC
>JBIOJU010000257.1:0-2347 GCA_044451165.1 Chlamydiales bacterium
AACATGAAAAGAGCCATCAGATTTTTGCAAACCGCGGGGTTTCGGGAATAGATGGCAATATCGCAACCGTGGTTGGGATAGCACATGCAATAAAACGTCCAATCCTTGCCATTCTTGGTGATCAGACTTTTCTACACGATCTCAATTCACTAGCGCTCCTAAAAAAATGTCCTTATCCGGTCCTCCTCCTTGTGGTAAACAACGCTGGCGGCGCTATCTTCTCCTTTCTTCCCATTGCTTCGAAAAAGGAGCTGCTGGACGACTACTTTGCTGCAACGCATGACCTGACTTTTCAAAAAGCAGCCGAGCTCTTTCAAATCCCCTACCTTCATCTCACAACTGAAAAGGAGTTGTTCACTGCCCTGTCAGAGAAAAAATCGATGATTATAGAATTGCAAACAGATCGCAAAGAGAATTTCCATTTCCATCAAGAGATCGCACGTAGATGCTCAATTTCATTACAAGAGGTCAGGTAGATCATCCTCCCCTCCTCTTCCTACACGGCTTTTTAGGAGCTAAGGAGGATTGGAACGAGGTGATGGCGGCACTCGAAAAGAGGTTTTACTGCATCGCCATTGATCTTCCCGGGCACGGCTCGCCTTTGACTGACAATTTTCCGAAAATTCTGGAAAAGACTCTCCGACATCAGAAGTTAGAAAAAGTAGTGCTTGTTGGATATTCAATGGGAGGACGCCTTGCGCTGATGGCGGCTAAAGAGCTCCCAGAACTTTTTTCGCGCACAATCGTGATTTCGGCCCACCCTGGTCTACGTGAAGAAAAAGAAAAGGTTCAACGCCTTGACGAGGATTTAAAATGGGAAAGGCTTTTAAAAACCAGCCACCTCGAGGAGTTTGTCGCTCTCTGGTACCAGCAGCCACTTTTTGATTCTTTAAGAAAAAAAAGAGACCTTTTCGCAAAAGTTGTAAAAAGGCGGGTGCAACATAACGCCTCCTCCCTCTCTTCTGTTCTCCATCTCTATGGTCTCGGCGTCCTTTCCCCAACCTTGCACTTTTCTCCCCAAACTTTTTTTCTCTGTGGGGAAAAGGATCTAAAATACACCGAGCTCTACAAAAAAATAGTGCCCAGCAAGCAGCTGAAGATATTGAAAGAGTGTGGCCATGCCCTCCATCTTGAAACACCAGAAGCCTGCGCCAACACCCTCGAGCAACTACTTACAAGATAGCAGTTCAGCTACTCTGTTGTCTGAACTGGGCATGGGCACAGGCACGTTTACTGGCACGCAAGAGCGCAGTGGAGGCTAGACGATGTGGACTTTTCTTTCTTAGCGCCCTGTCCCTCTCTACGTCGTCACCAAGTCCACAGGCCACGCCGGTTTAATTTCTTTCGTGACCGTAAACGTGCCTGTGCCCTTGCCCAGCGCAGACCACGTAGTGGCCTGCGCTGTATTGAACTGCTTGCGAAGATTTCGGGGATTCTTCATTTTGTTTAGGTATATGCAAACATCTACTGCTAATTGGCAAACGGTTGCGACGTTCAGTGACATCAAATATGAGAAGTGGAACGGCGTCGCCAAGATCACGATTAACCGTCCTCGCGTCAGGAATGCGTTTCGTCCCCTCACTGTGAGCGAAATGTCGCAGGCACTGCAAGAGGCACGCAATGATGAATCGATCGGAGTTGTAATCCTCACAGGCGAAGGAAAAGAAGCCTTTTGCGCAGGCGGCGATCAAAAAGTTCGCGGCGAGGCAGGGTATCTCGACGAAGCAGGAACCGCTCGCTTAAATGTTCTCGATTTTCAAAAAGAGATCCGCAGCTGTCCAAAGCCAGTGATCGCCATGGTTGCAGGCTACGCGATCGGCGGCGGACACGTGCTCCATGTCGTCTGTGATCTTACCATCTCTGCCGAGCATTCGATTTTTGGACAGGTAGGCCCCAAAGTGGGTTCGTTTGATGGAGGCTTTGGCTCAAGCTACCTTGCTCGCCTAGTAGGCCAAAAAAAAGCACGTGAAATCTGGTTCCTCTGCAGACGCTACACAGCGCAGGAAGCGCTAGATATGGGTCTCATCAATTGTGTCGTTCCGTACGAAGATTTAGAAGCGACCACCCTCTCTTGGTGCGAAGAGATCCTAAAACACTCCCCTCTCGCCCTCCGCTGTCTAAAATCTGCCCTAAATGCCGACTGCGACGGCCAAGCCGGCCTTCAAGAGCTCGCCGGCAACGCCACCCTCCTCTACTACATGACAGAAGAGGCTCAAGAAGGCCACAAGGCCTTCCTCGAGCGCAGGCTCCCCGACTTTTCACGGTTTCCGAAAAGAGGGTAAGACGAAAATTGAAGAACTCCTTCCTAAAGGAAGGAGATTCTCCGACGGCAAGGATTTTGACCTGA
>JBIOJU010000258.1:0-2341 GCA_044451165.1 Chlamydiales bacterium
GCCTTGTTTCTCGCAAGATCTAGCGCCTCATTGCGGTTGTATTCAAAATTCACCCAAGGTCGTTCGTGTAGCTCTCCAGGAATATCTTTTAGAAAATTGCGAATGAGATCCTGCGTGCCATCTTTGGAACCAGTGTCAACAATGACCCAGTAGTCGATGAGAGGTTTTACTGTCGACAAACACTTTTCGATCACGGCACTCTCGTCTTTGACAATCATGTTTAAGCAGATTTTTTTATGATGATGAGCCGTTGACACAGCTGCATCTGGATCTGCATACAGACCAGTGTGCAGAAAAAGCAGGAGTAAAAAGAGACGAATCATGGTCTAGATTTTTCTTGTCCGGTAGTTTTCTGCTTGGGGCCTCCCCAGCGTACGCCTAACCCTGCACCAATCCGCCAGTCGCTAAGGTCGAGACGAGGACGGAGAACTTTTCCTCCATCGGTATTGCTAAATCTCGCTTTAAGGTAAGAATAGCTGGTAAAAAGATCCAAGAAAAAATGTTTTTTAAAGTTAAGAAGCGCACCCGCCTTTCCAATCGCCCCATACCCCCATTTGGAGCTGTGGCGAATCACGAAAGGAGAGTGATCTGTAAAATGAATGTAGGTAAAGGTGGGGCCGAGTCCTAGATAAAAATCGGTGCATTTGTAGGGAACAAGATATTTTAAGCCGAAGGCAAGAGGAACAAGTGTCGCCTTAGTTGAACTTCCACCCCCACTGCTTGTCGAATGTCCACTTTTGTAAAAGTAGTCTGCGCTCATCCAGCCGTAAACTGGTTTCCAGAGCTGGCAGGTGGCCTCTACACCGTAAATCCCTCCGCTTCCATAGACATCTCGAAATTTATCACTCGTAGGACGAAAGTAGGCGGCTTTTACTTCAGCAAACACATCTGTTGCCTGAGCATGATTTACAGTGCAAAGAAGTGTCAAAACAGTCGTTGGCAGAAGAGCTTTTTTTAACATATTCCTCTACATTTAGTGATGATCTGCTGATTTGAGTGTATGTATGGAAGAAAAAAATCACAGCACAAAAAATTAACGTTCATTTTTTTAGGTTTCATCCTCTTACAAACTGAAATGCAAAAAGTCCTGCCAGGATCCACAAGAGCCAGTGGACGGAACGCCATTTGCCTGCGAACAGTTTGCATAAAGGGTAGAGAAGTATGCCGAGACCGATGCCGACTCCCACACTGTAAGTGAGAGGAATGCCGACAACAGTCACAAAAGCGGGAATGAATTCCGTAGGATCTTTCCAATCGATATCGACAACAGATTGAAGCATGAGTGCGCCGATCGTGACGAGCACGGGAGTAACGGCAAAAAGAGGAATCGAAGAAGCAAGTGGTTCAAAAAAGAGTGAAAGGAGAAAGAGAAAACCCACAGTGATGGCCGTGGCTCCTTTTCTTCCTCCCGCACCGATTCCAGCCGCTGATTCGATATAGATTGCACAGGCACTGCTACCAAAAAGACCAGCAACTGTTGTGCAAACCGCATCGGGAAAAAGGGCGCGCTTCAACCGCGGAAGCTTGCCTGCTTTATCTAAAAATTTGCCCTGGTGCGCAAGACCCATGAGCGATCCTGAAACATCAAAGAGACAGATGAACAAAAAGGAGAAAAGGATCATCCAGTAGTCTGAGGAAAGTGCAGCAGCAATATCCAGTTGAAAAAATGAGGAAGTAGAAAAAGCTGGAAGAGCAAAGATCCCCTTCCACTCCACGATTTTGAACACAAGTCCAGAGGCCCAACAGAAAAAAATGCCAATGAGGAGGGCGCCCGAGACTCCCCTACTCATGAGCGCAGCAGAAAGGGCAAGTGCAAGCCCCACAAAAACCACTTCCGGCCGCGCTAAATTCCCGAGTGTTAACAGTGTCTGTGGGTGAGAAATGATGATCTCTGCATTTTTGAGGCCGATCACCACAAGAAATAGACCCACCCCAGCTGTGGTCCCGATTTTTAACCCCTTGGGGATCGCATCGATGATCAGTTCTCTTAGACCCGTTACCCAGAGGATGAGAAGAAGAAGACCTGTTAGAAAAACAAGACCGAG
This sequence comes from Chlamydiales bacterium, assembly GCA_044451165.1. Taxonomy (GTDB): domain Bacteria; phylum Chlamydiota; class Chlamydiia; order Chlamydiales; family Rhabdochlamydiaceae. The sequence goes on from JBIOJU010000258.1 coordinate 2,046, forward strand.
GGCCGTCTGCCAAGCGACCCCTCCTCCTATCACTACCGAATAGGTAAAGTAAGCGGAAAGACCAACTCCCGGGGCGATCGCAAGCGGATAGCGTGCCACCGTCCCCATGAGAGTGCAGCCCAAGAAAGCGAGTAGAAGCGTTGCGAGCATTGCTGAAGAGAAATCGATCCCAGCCTCTGACAAAATCAGCGGATTGACAATTAAAATGTAAGCCATAGTGGAGAAGGTGGTAAGGCCGGCAAGAACTTCTTTTTTCATCTATTTGTCCATTGTTGTAGCGTAACCCAGAAAAATGA
>JBIOJU010000259.1:0-2332 GCA_044451165.1 Chlamydiales bacterium
CGTTCGAGGATGACGTTGATGAGGCCGCCTGCGAGAACCTCTTTCAGTTCGCGGGGATTGAGCGAGTGGCGCACGAGAACTGCGCGCTTCATACTCTCGTTCATCACCAGAATCTCTTGTCCTGAAAGTAGAGCTTTGCGCAGCTCTCCAATTTCTAGCAGATCGTTCATTTCGATCTTTCCCAAATCCCCCTCGTCGACAAAAAGAAGAGGAACAACCCCAAAGTTGATCAGGTTTTTTCTATGAATCCGCGCATAACTTTTTGCAATGACAGCCCGCACTCCCAGATAGCGCGGTGTAATGGCAGCATGCTCACGGCTAGATCCCTGGCCATAATTTGCTCCTGCAATGAGAAATGACCCGGTTTTTTGATGTTTCATGGCACGTGCGTAGTAGGTTTCATCAACCTGTCCGAAAGTAAACTCGGCAATAGCAGGAATGTTGCTGCGGAAAGGAAGTACCTTGGTGCCTGCGGGTAAAATTTCATCTGTTGAAATGTTATCGCCCATCTTTAAAAGAACAGGCCCTTCAATGTGATTTTCAAGTGCAGGAAAGAGTGGAAGCGGTTTGATATTGGGTCCCATCACAAGTTGTGTTTTAGGATCATGTTGAGGTTTAAGCATCGCTTCTGGATTCAGGAGAAGCTTTTCCGGTTCTTTGAATTTGGGATATTTCATCTTAAGCTTGCGCGGATCGGTGATGAGTCCTGTAAGAGCTGCCGCAGCAGCAGTTTCAGGACTACAGAGATAGACCAGATCCTCTTTTGTTCCCGATCTTCCTGGAAAATTGCGCGGCACGGTGCGCAAGCTGATCTTATGGCTTGCGGGCGCTTGTCCCATGCCAATGCAGCCATTACACCCGGGTTGATGAATTCTTGCTCCTGCACGAAGGAACGCCTCAACATGCCCCATGCGTGTTAAATTTTCCAAAATTTGTCTGGAGGTCGGAATGATGTCATAAGAGATGCGCGGATGAACCTGTTTGCCTTTCACGATAGACGCTGCTATGGCAAAGTCGCGGAGGCCAGGATTTGCAGAAGAGCCTACCATGGCTTGAAACACTTCTTTTCCGGCAACCTGAGAGACGGGTACAACATTACCCGGGCTACTAGGACAAGCGATGAGAGGCTCTAGTTTCGAGAGATCGATCTCCTCATGTTCATCGAAGTCAGCTTTCGGGTCGGCCACAATTTCTTTCCACTCTTTTACCCGCTTTTGCTGTTTCAGAAATTTTCGTGTCTCTTGATCTGATGGGAAAACACTCGTTGTCGCTCCTAGTTCTGCTCCCATGTTCGCAATCACATGCCTATCCATCGCAGTCAGATTCTTAAGGCCTGGGCCGTAATATTCAATAATACGTCCCACGCCCCCGTCCACATCATGTCTACGAAGCATTTCTAAGATAATGTCTTTGGCGCTTACCCACGGACGGAGTTTGCCAACCAGACGAACGCCCATAACACGTGGCATTCGGATGTAAAACGGCTCGCCCGCTATCGCTAGCGCAACTTCGAGTCCGCCTGTGCCGATTGCAAGCATTCCCATCGACCCCGCAGCAGGAGTATGGCTGTCAGACCCGAGCAGCGTTTTTCCTGGAATGCCAAAATTTTCCATGTGAACAGGATGGCTAACCCCGTTTCCTGGGCGGCTAAACCAGATGTTGAATTTTTGGCAGGCGCTTTGCAAAAAGAGATGGTCATCCGCATTTTTGTAATCTGTTTGAAGGAGATTGTGATCGACATACTGCGCTGAGATCTCGGTCTTTGCTTTTTGTACTCCCATCGCCTCCAGCTCGAGCATGACCATCGTACCGGTAGCGTCCTGCGTCAAGGTCTGGTCGATCTTCAAGCCGATTTCTTCCCCGGGGATCATCTCACCTGATACCAGATGACTCTCAATCAATTTGTGTGTCACACATTTTCCTAACATACTCCCACCTCGTTTAGCGCTATTCATAAAGTTCTGTATACTTTTCCCACAAAAAACTTTCCATCGAATAATACGGTTGAGGTGTAACGAAGAGGAAAAAAAATCCCACCACAGAGGCACAGAGGAAGATGAGGTAAGCACAGAGGTAAGAGGGAGGTTTGCTTTTTGTTTTGGGGAGAACAAAACAAAAAAAAGCTCCTGCTGCTATCCGCAGCAAATCAGAAAAAGAGGTCTTTTGAGATGGGATTTTCTTCTCCCTTTGCGTTTAACTCTTATCTTCCGGTGCGCAAATGCACGGTCTTTAAACATTCAAAAAAATCTGCCGTGAGCTGCTGCAATTTGTTCTTATTTGCTGCGGGAGCAGCAGGAGCTTTTTTTTGTTTTGTTCTCCCCAAAACAAAAAG
>JBIOJU010000260.1:0-2331 GCA_044451165.1 Chlamydiales bacterium
ATCATATAGAGCTCTTACATTCTTAGAAGATGAGAACAAGTCTATTAATAGCATATTAAAAAGCTTTGAAGTGGATATGGGAAGAGTTGAACAATGCTTTAAACATAACAAATCTGCAAAAAATTGTAAAATTCTTGAATTTCGATCAGGAGAATCCAAACCTTTAAAAATCGATCTCCCAGGAATTTTATAGAATTCTTTAGCCTGACTATCTGATTCCTCCGAAGCGATTGAATTCTCATAAAATAGCGCGATTGTTTTTTCAGAAGCCCTTAGAGTCAATTTGAAAAAATCCATATCTTCTTGTACACCATGGGCTTCTCCGACTGTCCAAAAAACTCTTTCTCCCAACATGCCGTTTACGCAATATCCACTATCGAGTTTGTATGTGATTGATTGAAAAATATGGCTTTTAAGAGAATCTTCAGCTTGAGTCAATGCAAATGGGCCACCATTGAGATCTTCAGCAAGATTCAAAGTTTTCCCTGTAATTGTAGAGTGCTGTGGAAATGCTTCACGAATCAAAATAGGCGCGAGAGGTTCCGAAATACTCCCAATCTTAAACCAGCAATTGCTTAATCTAAATGCGCAATCAATATTAACATCTAATTTCATTTCCTTTATTTTAAGATGCGCTTCATTTATATTTACTTCTGCTTTACATAAAGCTTCCCAATGTTTTCGACAAGGCTGCTCCTTTTCCACTATTTTTCGGTAAAAGCTATAAACTTTTGGCATCTTTGTGAGTATGTAAGCATTCCATCGACACGCATTAGTTTGATGACTGATCAAAGAGAGAGTATTTTGTTCTTTTTCGTGTAAAAAAAAGAAAATACGGGCAAATAAAAGCCCTGGCAATTGGACCATCGACCACTCTTTTCCTGAGCTTACTTGCAAAGTTGATCTTAAAGAATGAGATCCCGACGGCTGTTTTGCTAAAACAGGTGGGTATGGGATATCAATTCGCCGTCTTCTAACGACAGCTCGTGGGGCAATTGATGTACACATTGTTAGACTTCTCCTATCATATATGAAGTTATTAATTGGGTATTAATAAGAAAGAGCAGGGCGCAGCAGCAAAAGTACGTCCTTGAGAGAAGTGATAAAATGATCGATCTCCTCAAAGGTGTTGTATACTCCAAAAGAAATGCGAGTGACAGTCGATAAATTAAAGCATTGCAAGAGAGGCTGTGCGCAGAGCTGTCCTGTGCGCACTGCGATGCCTCTGATATCTAAAAGCGTTCCGATATCCAGCGGATGTATTCCATCGATAACAAAACTGATCAAAGCGCCTTTTCGTTCAGCCGTTCCTATGATTTTTAGCCCTTTGATCTCGAGTAATTTTTTGGTGGCATGATCTAAAAGCTCTTTTTCCCAGGCCGCAATCTGTTCACGTCCAATTCTCTCGATAAAAGTAAGAGCCTCTCCCAAACCAATGACCTCTGCAATCATAGGCGTTCCTGCTTCGAATTTAAGAGGAGGCGCTTGAAATGTAGAAGAATACATGGATACGGTTTCTATCATATCCCCTCCTCCTTGATAGGGAGGCATCTTTTCCAGTAAAGCGCGTTTGCCATATAGGATGCCGACCCCGGTAGGGCCGTAAGCCTTGTGGCCGGAAAACACATAAAAATCCGCACCAAGCCTATGGACATCGACAGGCATGTGGGATGCAGCTTGCGCGCCATCGATCAACACCTTGGCGCCGTGAGCATGTGCGAGTTTGATGATCTTTTCTATAGGATTGATCGTCCCTGTAGAATTCGACATATGGGCAACGCTTACAATTTTCGTACGCTCGGTGAGTAACTTTTCGTAACTCTCCAAAATAAGCTCGCCTCTATCATCGATGGGTATCACTTTTAAATGCGCCTTTCTCTCTTCGCAAAGCAGTTGCCATGGGAGGATATTAGAATGGTGCTCCATCACAGAGATAATGATCTCATCACCGGGCTCTATAAATGCTTTTCCAAAAGATGAAGCAACGAGATTAATACCCTCTGTAGTCCCTTTCGTGAAAATGATTTCCTCTACGAAAGAGGCATTGATAAAGTCTTTAACCTGTTTGCGCACCGCGTTGTATTCTGCGGTGGCCTGACTTGCAAAATCATACAGAGAACGATGGACAGTTGCATACTTTTCCGTGTAAAAACTCACCATCGAGTCAATGACAGAGCGCGGCTTATGAGCAGTTGCAGCTGTATCCAAATAAATAAAGGGTTTTCCATGCATCGATTGATGCAGCATGGGAAATTCTTGCCGAATCTTCGAGACATTAAATTCTGCATATTCTGTTTTTCTCATAATCCGCCTCCTCGCATACTGAGAGCG
>JBIOJU010000261.1:0-2331 GCA_044451165.1 Chlamydiales bacterium
CGCTTTTTTTATTTTCTTGCAGTGCATGAGGCGGAGATACTCCTTCAGTGGTGGAATTGTTGTCTTTCTTCTTTCAGAAAGTTGGTGCAATAAATTCCTCGTTACTCTAAAACTGAATTCTTACGCTTGTTGAACTTTTGGAGAAAATTATGAAAGCATTACTTTCCCTCACGACACTTACAGCTGCACTTCCGTTGTTGTTGCACGCAGATTCTGAAGGCAGCCACACCTCATCGCGCAGAGCAAAAAAGCCTAGCACGCCTCCTGCACCAAAAGCTGCAGATGCAAAGGTCGATCAAGGACCCTTCGTCACAGGAGATTTTCTCTACTGGATCGCAAGTGAAGATGGACTCGAGTATGCTGTGAGTGGCGTGAGCAACACTGGCTCCACTACTGCTGTCTCTCAAGGAAAAGTACGCGAGCCAGAGTTTGAGTGGGAGCCCGCATTAAGATTGGGCATCGGCTACACACTTCCAAAAAGCAACTGGGATGCAGGCATCTCCTGGACACGCTTCCGTACAGAGGCGCGCAGGGACACACCAGCTCCACAACCGATCATGCTATCGAACAGATTGTTTCCAATGTTAGATCTCCCGACCACCTCTTTCGGCGTAGGTGGCGTAGGCACTCCATTAGATTCAGCATCTGCGAAACTGCAAATTGAATATGACACATTAGATTTTCTTCTCGGACGTGAGTTCCGCGTTAACGAATACTTTTCAGTGCGTCCTTCTGCGGGAGTAAGAGGAGCATGGATTGATCAACATTACCGTCTAAACTATGCAGCAAAGACACTTGATCCGGGTGATCCTCTGCACAAAGTCAAATTAGATAATGACTTCCGCGGTGTGGGTATCCGCACAGCTCTCGATGCGAACTGGGAGTGTCACCGCCTCGTGTCAATCTATGCAAAAGCCGGGATGACCCTTTTTCATGGCTCGTTTGACATTAGACAAACCTACTCAAACGCTGTGGCAGGTACGGTCTACGGTGTACTACACAGCAAAGAGCTTCTAAGAGTAGTTCCTGAATTTGACACCTCCCTCGGCCTGCGCGTACAACTAGGCCCATATGGAGCATTGAAGCGTTGTGAAATAACAGCCGGCTACGAATTTACCCTTTACCCGCATCAGAATCAGACGCTCTACTTCATGGATGACACCCGAGCAGGTATTGGCATGCGCCAGCGCGGCGATCTGAACCTTCAGGGCTTCACCTTCGGGACAGCACTCTACTTTTAAAGGATAAAAGAGGGATCGGGCATAGACAGGGGCACGTTTACGGACACGCATGAGGGAAGAATGAGCGTGAACGGAACGCTTGTCGCAATCCCGGTCCTTTAGGGCCGGGTTAGACAAGCTATCTTCAGGTCAAAATCCTTACCGTCGGAGAATCTCCTTCCTTTAGGAAGGAGTTCTTCAAATCTGTTTTTCTTTCTTGCCCGTAAACGTGACCGTGACTGTGCCAGATCTTCTTCTGCCCCTTTAGCCTTCATCCTTTTCCCATCACGGTCTCGGGTGGAATGCCTTAAATGCTTCTTGCAGATGTTTCTGGCTGATATGTGTGTAGCGATCGGTTGTCGAGATGCTCGCATGGCCTAGCATCTCTTGAATGACGCGGAGATCTGCTCCATTTTCAAGTAGATGTGTCGCAAATGAGTGACGAAGAGTGTGAGGCGAGATCTTCTTGGTAATGCCCGCATTTTTTGCATACAGTTTAATGCGGCGCCACACCTCCTGGCGTTCGATCCTGTTCCCCCGTGACGTTACAAAAAGAGCCTCTTCCTCCCCTTCGGCTTTTCGAAAATTGAGAAGATACTGATCTACTGCATCAACTGCAATTTTTGCGATAGGCACGAGCCTCTCTTTGCCTCCCTTGCCTTTCACTCGAACAAAGGCATCATCAAGATCGGTAATATTCATGCCGCACACTTCTGAAACACGCAACCCTGAAGCATAAAGCACTTCCAAAATCGCTCGATCTCTTGCACCAATAAAAGTGTCAGTTGACGGCGCTTGCAGAAGCGCACCCACCTCGTCCAGAGTGAGCACCTCAGGAATCAATTGCCAGAGTTTCGGAGAATCCAGGTATAGCGCAATGTTTTTTTCGATCTTTTTTTCGCGTTTTAAAAAACGGAAAAAGACTTTTATTGCGACAAGCATCCGCGCAATAGAACTTGTGGCATAGAGGCTTTCTCTTAAATATCCTAAAAACCCGATAAGATCCTCTTCGCGCGTCTCAGTGAGATCCATTCTGCCCAATCGCTGGCAAAATAGTTGCAAGTCACGCTCATAGGCAAGGAGTGTGTTCCGCGCGAGGCCGCGCTCCGAA
>JBIOJU010000262.1:0-2326 GCA_044451165.1 Chlamydiales bacterium
AAATTAACCGAGCGGCCTGCAGCCAACTGTTGGTGGGGGACAAGCTTTGCAAACGGTAGGTGAATTTGTTCCACAGCCTCCAGTTACTCCAGCTGCTAGCTGTTCTAGATCCCGCTCGGACAATTCATCGGCATGAGCAATTGATGGCGGGAGTACAAATGTGAAGGTATTTTGCTTGTCTTCAACGGCATGTACATGGAGTTGTTGAGAAAGATCCCAGCCCATCTCTTGAAGAGCTGCTTTGGGATTTTTGAGAAGCTTTTCTTTGAAACGAGGGTCTTTCCACGCACGTGCGATCGTTTGAGCACGAAGTTTCTCATAGCTTTTATGTTTTGTCATGACCGGCTCCTTTAGGGGTGTATGTCTTCTATCCTCCTTTTAGAATATGACTTAAAAAATCGCAAGATTAAATAGCAGGATAGCCAGGCATCCTGCTATTTTTTCTTGTTGCATTGTGTCGCTAAACGCTCTGCGGCATCCTGGTCTGCGATCCAGAGGGCGGGGTGCGCCTGCGTGCCAACGCGCTGTACAGGAAGTGCTTCACTCTTCTCGTCGGGATGGAAGATTTTGAAGATGATCTCCTGCTTGTTTTTACCGAGTACGTAAAGAACGATCTTCTCTGCTTGATTGATACAGGAGAATGTAAGAGTCATGCGCCAGCATTTTTTTTGTGGAATAAAGTTGGCAACAACAAGTCGATCTTCAACTGTTAGGGCGTCGGTTTCAGGAAAGAGGGAGGCGGTATGACCATCCTCTCCCACACCTAGCATCATGAGGTCAAAAGAAGCTCCTTTTAGCGCGGTCTTGATCTTTTTTTCATAACTCTCAGCGCTTTTTTCGATCTCTTTTTCTGCTTCCATCCGAAAGATATTGGACGAGGGAATGGGTAGTTTCGCAAGACCCGCTTGCATCGCCATATGAAAATTACTCTCAGGATGTGCTGGTGGAACGGCGCGCTCGTCACTCCAAAATAGAACAACTTTTGACCAGTCGACTCGCTTCATGCACTCGGGCTTTGTAAGATTTTGGTAGATCGCATGTGGGGTCGAGCCGCCGGAGAGAGCAACAGCAAACCGCCCCTGTTTTTTGATGGCAGTTTCCGCGGTGCTCAACCAGTGCTCAACGCAAAAGGCGAGGGTTGTTCCTGTATCACCAGGAACAATCAGGTTTCTTCTCTCATCTTGGAAAAGAATAGGGATTGAGTTGTTATTCACAGGGGCTCTCTAAAAGCTCCAACACTTTTAAATAGTGCGAGCTTGTTCCCGGATGGCAGATCTCTTTCACAAGAGATTGTCCTCTCTCTTTTCTGGGAAGGAGAAATTGTGAGGGAAGCTCACACAGCTCGTGCGAGGAGAAGGTCATAGTGATTTTCTGTGGCGGGGTAGAGTCCAAAGTAAAATTGTAATGCCCCTCATCTTTTGTAAAAATGTCTACCTGGAGAATAAGGCCAGGAGGCCGTTCTTTCTGTGCATCAGGTAGAAGTCTAAACTCGGGTTTCTCCTTATTCCAGCCCAACTGCGCCGTCAGCCATGATTGAAGATAGAGTGCTTGGATCTGTGTGTGTGAAAAAGAGGTTGTAGAGGCAGCATTGAAACGGATCTCGATTTTTTTTGCCTCTTTTAAATGTTGTAGCCTCTTTTGCGAATAAAATGCAGACGAGAGGATGTTGCGCCAACTTTCGCAGCGGGCCCAGTTGAGATCGGCAATTTCTGTATGCGCGGAGTGGTTCTCAAGAACGGCTTTAGCAAACAATGTCAGTGACTCAGTGCATTCCGAGTCAAAGATGATGCGTGTGGCCAATTTTTTCAGTTCTGAAAAAAGAGAATCTTCCACAGTCGGATCTTTTCCCCAAATGAGGTAGATCGGGAGGTCTGGCAGGATATGAGGCAGGATGAGAAATGGCACGCGTATCCGTTCGATGGAGGAGACATTTATTTCGATCAGATCACAGGCGACGTCCATCTCTTTTCCGCGAGGAGAAAGAAGAGAAACCTTTGTCACAAGACCTTCACTTTTACTCCCGCGAATCATGATGATGCGCGCGGGAAATTGCTCGATCACATGCTGCGCAATTTTTTGTGTGTATTCTCCGCGAGGCCCCTCATCAGCATAGAAGATCAAATTAAAGAGAGAGGCGCGCATTTTGCCAGAACTCTCAAGAGAATCCCAGATTTTGGAAAGAGTGCTCTGAATCTCAGACGGCTTCACAACGATTGCCATGATTAAATAAGCCTCCATTTGCGTCCGTCGCGCGCAATCAGTCGATCTGCTGCAGAAGGCCCCCACGTTCCCGAGGCGTAGTTGGGAAAATCTGTGGGTTTATGAG
>JBIOJU010000263.1:0-2315 GCA_044451165.1 Chlamydiales bacterium
CGCTTTCATAGACGGCGACATGGCGCCGCTCTTCGGAGGGCTGCGAAGATAAACACTTTGCAAAATAGTCTTCCGGGTTTTGCTTCGGGTGTCAAACATGTAGGGTGAATGGATTTTCGGAAAGAGGCAGCGTCAAGCCGCATTCCAAAAAAATTCCTGTTTCTACTCTTCGAAGTCTACTGATGCGCCGGGAGTTGAGGCTACTAGCGCTTCAAATCTTTCTCGGTCGAGGCGTTCGCAGGCTCTTGGCCAGCATCGTGTCGTAAGGACACTGTGTTGTAGTTCTCTTGCAGCGATCGATCTTAACGTGGTGAAGAGGGGTGCTGCATCGGGGCGCACACCAGCTGCAAATTGCTCGGGGTTATTTAGCGCCCCCACTTGGTCGATCACCTCTTGCGGGTACTGAGCTTGGTTGAGGCGAAGTCTTGCAATCTCGAACAGCGAGAGCCGCTTGAAGCAGCCTGGGATGTTTTCGTAATTTTGCGGCCCCAAAGAGGAGGCAAAGACTGCTTTGGTGAGCACAAACATAAACATAGAGGGGTCAATCTCTTCGAAGCGTTGTATAATATCCGGATGTAGATGCGCTAAAACACCATTTATGAGGAGTGACGCCCCACTCTCGATCCACGCTGCATCATCTGCAAAAGGCAAAAAAATGGGACCGATCTCCGAATTCTCACCCCCATGTTGTCTTGCCCACCCAGCGACGTGGAACGAGTCGACGTGTCGGATAAATCGCCAACTGTTTAGCAAGTTTATACTTCTATATCGAGCAAAAGATTCATGTGTAAGTATATTGGCATACTCTGGATTTACAAGTAGAGCCATTAGAGTTAATGGATTTACAAGTAGATCCATAAGGATCCAAAGTGTCGTAAAAGCGCTGCTGTCTAAATATTCCGCAAAAAATGCGTATTTTTTTCCGCCATCTAAGCGGGCAAAAATACGGGATATGAGTGCAAGAGCTGCATAGGCCACAGTTTCGATAATAGCTGAAAAAGCGAGAAGAATGAGGCATCCCTCGGTCACGGTAACCTTGGTAAGATGTATGACGATCGACCCAATTCCTTCTGCCTCGGGCCGCCCAAGCCAATGCTCTTCGCGCCCCTGCGGATTTCTCCACTCCAGGAGGGGAGTCATCATCCAGCTTGAAAGGCATCTCGTGGGATTTAGCATAATTTTTTTTATGTTGAATTTGTACCGAAAATTTTATCCCGATTTTGCATAGAAAGCAACGATACAAAACACAAAATAAAATTTATTTTGTTCGTTGGTGTTGAAGAGAGGAGAAGCACGATCGGCTTCCGCGGCATGATTCTTTCTTCATCGTGCCGACCCGGCCAGGGTCGATCGTGCCGGCGAAGCCGATCGTGCTTCTTTTTCTTTCTTTCCTTCTCTTGTCACAAGATGGGAGAGTAGACGATGATCGGATCGGTGCGCCCAGGTAAAATGGCTGGACCGAGATTTTTGAGTGCAAACTGCTTCTCCACAGCCTTTGCTGTGCTTTCGCTCATTAGAATGGGCATTTTGAGCTGCTTGGTCAGCTGCTCCAGGCGAGCAGCAACATTTACTGTGTCGCCGACCGCTGTGTATTCGATCCTTCTTTCTGAGCCGATGTTTCCGACAATCGCAATCCCTGTGTGAATGCCGATACCGATTTCAATCCGGGGTTTTCCCTCTTTTTCCCATTTAGCACAAAGTTTTTGCGCCTCTTGTTGCATTTCAATGGCGGTTGTTACGGCATGTATTTCTTGTAGAGGATCCTCGAGGGGAGCTCCAAACTCGATCATCATCCCGTCACCAATAAACTTGTCGAGGGTGCCTTCATTTTTAAAAATGACTTCAACCATGACGCCAAAGTACTCGTTCAAAAATGAAACCACCTCTTCTGGTGGGAGTTTTTCTGCGAGTTTCGTAAATTGTCGTATGTCTGAGAAAAGGAGGGTAATTTTCCGACGCTCTCCCTCGAGCTTGACAGGAGCTTCTGATTTCAAAATCGTTTCCATGATGTGCTGGGAGACGTAGCGGGTAAAGTTGAGTTTTAGCCGGTCTCTTTCTTGCAGCCCCTGGGCCATCTGGTTGATTGCTACGGCAAGATCGTCAAACTCATCGTGCGTAAAAAGATGAACGCGACAACTAAAGTTGCCCTGCCCAATTTCCTTCACACCTTTGCATAGAGATTGAAGAGAGAGCGCCTCTCGTCTGGAAAGAAAAAATGCGGAGAGGAGGGCAAGAAGAAGAGCCGCTGAAAAAGAGAAGATTCCAAATCTTAAGAGATCGCGGAGCTGTGCAACCACATCGGATGCGCGCAGGTC
>JBIOJU010000264.1:0-2288 GCA_044451165.1 Chlamydiales bacterium
ATCATAAACAAAAAAAGCGCAAAGCAACATCGACGCACTTCGTTCTTGAAAATTAAGAAAGGAATGCTCATTTATAAAGAATGAGTTCCTTAAATAGAACAAAATTCTTAGTACGAATGCCTCCTGAGTAGTCGGCCCTGAAGTTCTCAGGCGCTCTATGAAAAACCTGACATAAATCCAACACTTTTTTTGCGCTGGTAGCTTTCTTTTTAGTTTGTGAGTTTTTTGCGGAGGAGTTCTCCCACAACATTGGGAGCGGCTTTTCCTTTTGTGGCTTTCATGACTTGTCCTACGAGGAAATCAAAAGCGCGCCCTTTGCCAGCTTTGTAGTCGGCGACCGACTGAGCATTCATCAAAAGCACCTCATCGACGATCGGCTCGATGGAACTTGTCTCGTGTACAGGTTTGAAATCGGGATTTTCATCTACGATGATTTCCGGATCTTTTCCGGGGTGGAGTAGCATCTCATCGGCAACGGCTTTGGCGATTTTTCCGGTGATCAGGTTGCGATCGATCATGTTTACAAGGTTTGCGACATGTTTACCCGAGATACCCGCCTGCGCAATCGTTTTTCCACTCTCTTTCAGCCTTCCTGCAAACTCGATTGTGAGCCAGTTGCACAGGCTTTTTGCATTGGAAGAAAACTGCATTGCCTCTTCAAAGTAGTCGGCAAGGGGTTTGTCGTTGATAAGGACAGATGCGGAATACTCTGGAAGTTTTAATGTTGTGACATACCGTTTATATTTTTCATGGGGAAGTTCGGGCAGTTCTTGGCGGATCTTTTCGATATACGCATCGCTGAGAATAAGAGGAACGAGATCAGGTTCTGGAAAATAGCGGTAGTCATCAGCCTCTTCTTTTTGTCGCATGAGGATCGTCTCTTTTTTTTCGACGTCAAAGCGGTAAGTGCCCTTCGCAACCACTGTCGCGTGATCTTCATGGGGTTGCAGGCTATAGGCGCGAACCTGCCGACGTATCTCCGATTCGATCGCCATTTCCATGTGTGCAAAAGAGTTGAGGTTTTTGACTTCAATTTTTGGACGGAGTGAGCTCTCTCCTTTGGGACGCACTGAAACGTTGACATCAAAACGCAAAGATCCCTCTTCCATATTACAGTCGGACGCATCGAGGTAGAGCATGATAGAGCGGATGGCCATGGCGTATGCGGTCGCCTCTTTTGGAGAGCGGATGCAGGGCTCCGACACGATTTCAAGAAGGGGAACACCGGCGCGGTTGTAATCGACACCTGCAAAAGTCGTGAAGTGTTTCAACATTCCCGCGTCATCTTCGAGATGGGCGCGGTTGATGAGAAAATGTTTTGTATGTCCCTCGACATCGGCTGTCACACTCCCACCAAGAATAATGGGCTGGTCGAATTGGGTGATTTGGAAGTTGCGGGGACTGTCGGGATAGAAATATGATTTGCGGTCAAATTTACTGAAGGGGGAGATGCGGGCATGGACAGCACAGCCAAACTGCACTGCTTTTTTTACCGCTTCCTTGTTGAGAACGGGGAGCGCTCCAGGTTGGCCTGTGCACACTTCGCTAATATTGGTGTTTGGTTCGTCTCCAAAGCGGTTGGCCGCCGAGCTGAACAACTTTGATTTTGTGTTAAGCTGCACATGGATCTCAAGACCGATGATCGGCTCCCACGCATCGTAATGGATGTCGCTCATGACACCTCCTGGTCGAAGAGGGGAGGCGTTTTTGCATACTGTGTAGCTTTTTGAAAGGCGTGTGCAATAGAAAGTACCTCTTTGTCATGCAGTGTGGGTCCTAAAATCTGCAAGCCAAGGGGTTTGTGATCTTTGGTGAAGCCCGAGGGCACGCTGATTGAGGGTAGTCCGCAGAGGTTTGCGCAAATTGTATACACATCTTGTAAGTACATCTGTAAGGGCTCTTGAATGGCACCCAAGGGGAACGCGGCAAATGGAGAGCTGGGAAGAGCGATGACATCGCAGAGTGCGAATGCTTCGCGAAGCTTTTGGATGATGAGTGCGCGCACTTTTTGAGCTTTTTTGTAGTAAGCATCCTGGTAGCCAGATGAGAGAACAAAGGTTCCAAGCAAGATGCGGTTTTTCACCTCAGGACCAAACCCCTCTTGTTTAGAAAGGTCATAGACCTCGTCAAGCGTTTTGGCGCGCGCGGAACGGTGTCCATAACGTACCCCATCGAAACGAGCTAAGTTTGTGGAGGCTTCTGCGGTTGAAAGAATGTAGTAGACCGCAATCGAATATTTTAAAATGTCGAGATCAACATCCACGATTTTGGCACCCAGACTTTCAAAG
>JBIOJU010000265.1:0-2288 GCA_044451165.1 Chlamydiales bacterium
CATCTGTTGTTAACTCCTTGTCTGGATGGGCAAGAGAGGAGTGGAAAAAAGTCTCCAAGTCGATGAGAATGGGATATTCTCCAGATGCAATTAAGTTCTCATGGTGAATATCTGTTCCATCAAAAAGATAGAGGAGAGCAAGCAGCATGCCGGTACGCTGAAAATAGCGCTTCACCTGATCAGGAGTTTCACATGGAAGGTGCCGAACCATCTCTTCCCAACCATACGCCCCGCGCGCAACTGTTTTGTACCCCTTCAAATCGAGCGGAAGCCCGAGTGTATTTATCTCTTGCATGAACTCTTGAAACTGCACACCAAAGGCAAGATTTTTGGGTTTGTAAAAAATCTCATTTCCCGACTCAAATTTGAGATGATAGACCGATCTTCCTCCCTCATGAAAATCGCCTGCATTCTGCGAAAGAAAAGAGACCTTTCCAAGCGTTTTTTCCTCGTTGAATGTCTTGGCAAGAAGAGGAAGGTCCTGTGCAAGTCGTTGCAAAAATTCTACCGTCTGCGTAACCCAGAGCTCGAGTAGGCAGGCAAGCATGCGCCCAAGCTCCTCATACTCTTCAAAAAATGCGCGCAACCGTTCATGGTCCCAAATCCTTGCTTGTAAAAAGCTGACGTAACGGTCTTCTGCTGTCTCGCCGTGTAAATCGTCCTGCATTCTACTGATCGAGAGCTCAAGGGCAAGTGAAGGGGTGGCGCATCTTGCCCATCTTAAAACAAGAGACTCCTCCATCTGATGGATCGCTTCGGGAAGAAGATGACCAAGTTCCCGCTGCACCTGCTTACGCACACGCTTGCGTGCAACGCCCATCCATGACCAGAATAACTCCTTAAAGGGAATGGGCTCGCCTTGCTTCGGCGCGACACTGGGCTTTGTGGCAGCAATGATCTCTTCAAGTATTGACATGGATTCCCTTGTGTTGTGCTTTTATAAAATTACATTTTCAATTTGCATTCTGCAGTTCTTAGCGCCTCGACTCCTCCGATCAATGAGTAGACGTTCTCTCTTCCTTCACTGCGCAATTTTTGGACAAGCCGTGCGCTACGAGCGCCTCTTTGACAAAAGAGCACATACTCGCACGTTTCACTCAGCTGCGCGGCATCAAATCTACTCATAGGCATTTTTTCATGAGCTCCTTCTCGATAGCCATCTCGCTCGGTCTCTTCTTCTTCGCGGATGTCGATCAGAGTCACCCCTTCCCTTCTTAAGTCGGCACATTCGATCTCCCAAACCTCACGTTGAGCAAGATGGCGAATTGAGGGCTCATTGCCACAGAGAAGACAGCTGCTCTTGCGTTCGAAAGCAATCCGCTGCTGGTTGTAGTGAATGAGATCAAAAAACAGAATCTCTCCCCCACCCAATGTAGGCATCCCCAAAACATACTTGATCCCTTCCATCGCCTGCAGAAGCCCGAACAATCCCGGCACAGGGCCGAGCACACCTACTTGCGCGCAGGTGCCGACACACCCCTCTTGAGGAACCGCTCCCCACATACAGCGCAGACAAGCATCGCCCCGCATGGGAAGATAGGTCTGCAGCTGACCCTCGAATTGATAGATGCTCGCGCGGACAAGAGGCTTGCGAAATAGGTAAGCTGCATCATTTAGCAAAAACTTTGTGCGAAAATTATCGGTACAGTCCAGCACAAGATCGTACTGTGAAAAAAGTGAGTGGGCATTTTCACTCGAAAGACGAAATGGATGAGATGTGACGTGGATGTATGGATTGAGCTCTTTGACACGCTGAGCTGCAAGATCCGCTTTGGATTTTCCAAGATCTTTTGCAAAATAGATCGGTTGACGGTGGAGGTTGCTCTCTTCCAGGCAATCACCATCACAAATCCCCAAAGTCCCAATGCCAGCCGCAGCAAGATAGAGCAGAGCCGGCGACCCAAGACCTCCCGCGCCGACAACCAGACATTTTGCCTGCTCTAATTTTTTTTGCCCCTCCACTCCAATCTCTGGAAGGAGCAGCTGTCTGGAGTAGTAGGAATTAAAATCTATCATCCCCCAGCCACTGGTGGAATGAACAAAACGGTATCGCCGGAATTGAGCACGGTGTCCCAGGATGCAGCGGCAGAGTTGATAGCCACCTTGATCTGAGCTTCCGAAAGCTTGAATCCATATTGTTTTTGCAGTTCCATGTAGAGATCGCGTGCCGTAGAGGCATTGGAACTCAGCGTTTCTTGCGCGCGCCCCCTCTCTTGTCTCAGAAGCGCGTAATAAACGATATGAATCTCCTTTTTCATTTGCCCTACTGATCCAATGTATAGCTATAA
>JBIOJU010000266.1:0-2286 GCA_044451165.1 Chlamydiales bacterium
CGCATTTGCCATAATTGTCAGTCCTGGATTCACTGCAGCGCTCGAAGGAAAAAAACTCCCGTCGACGACGTATAGGTTATCTAGATCGTGTGCTTTGCAGTTGAGATCGAGCACGGAGGTTTTGGGATCTTTGCCGAATCTGCAGGTGCCCACCTGGTGGGCGACGGCACCGATGGGCATTGGTTCGTGAAGAATGAGGGCAGGCTCGATGGCGCGGATGATTTTTTTGAGTTTTTTGATGAGACGCTTGTGTCCTTCCTGATTTTTGAGGGTGTAGTGGAGCGCGATTTCGCCGCTTGGTGTCAGGGTGACGCGGTTTTCTGGGTCGGGAAGATCTTCGCTAGAGAGCCACCAGCCGATGCTATGCTCTGCCATTTTTTCTAAAACGTACGACGGGGTAAATGGCGGCGCTTTGCCCTTTAACATCTCTTTTTTCAAATTGCCGAGAAGCTGAATGTGGCCAAGCGGATACTCCCAATCTGGCGCGCCGAAGTAAAAATCATTAAGGCCGATCGTCTTCTGGAATTTTGAATGATTAGGTTTTGTATGGATGGAGAGAATCGCACTGTTGATATGACACATGTAGTTGCGGCCGACAAGACCCGAGCTGTTAGCGAGTCCATCTGGGTGCGAAGAATTTTTCGATTTCAAAAGAAGTGCTGCGCTGTTGACTGCACCGCACGCAAGCACATAAACTTTGGCTCGTAGCTTCTCTTCTCGTCCCTCTCTTTCTACAACGACTCCTGTGATCTCTCTTCCAGATGGGTCTGTTTCAAGACGCACCGCTTTTGCGTTTGTCATGAGGGTGACATTTTCATGAGATAGGGCAGGTTTGATGCATGAAATTTCTGCGTCAGATTTGCCATCGACAAGACAGGGAAAGCCATCACACGTATCGCAACGGATACAGCGGGAATTTTCACGATCTTTCTCCTTTAGTCGCAGACCGAGAGGAAGTGGAAAAGGTTTATAGCCCATCACCTGCATTTTTTTAAAAAAGGTGAGAAGCGGCTCTTCGTGCTTTAGCGCTGGATAAAAATAGGGAGAATCATCAGGCGGATCTAAGGGGTCAGCGCCACGCTCCCCTCGTACATGATAAAGCTTTTCGGCTTCAAGGTAGTAGGGCCTAAAATCCTCATATTTTAGAGGCCATGCGGGCGAAATCCCTTCAGAGTGCGTAACCTCTTCAAAATCTCTTTCGCGCAGACGTAGAAGCGCCGCACCATACACCTTTGTATTGCCACCTACGTTGTAATACATCCCTGGTCTAAAGGGTTTGCCCTTCTTATCGTACCATTTCTCATTTGTCTTGTAGCGCGACTCGAGGAAGAGAGCAGCCGGATTCCAATTTGCCTTTTCGCGCGGAAGATACTCTCCACGCTCTACGATGAGAATTTTTTTGCCTGAAGGCGCAAGCGCGTGAGCAAGTGTTCCTCCACCCGCGCCTGATCCTATGATAATGATCTCGTATTCGGACATGTAACTAGTATTTATCCCTTGGGGTCGATAATACAGTTCGCCGAACTACAGGCGATAGTGTTGCCTTGTACCCAATTCACGGCACAGGGTGGAGGCTGGCCCACTCCCGCAGCGACATTGCGTAGCTCTGTCTCAGAAAGTTCACCCCCAGGTTTTGGAGGAATGAAAAAATGCACCACTTTTCCTTTCTGTTCGTGTATTTCGACTTTCGTGTTTGCAGGAAATTCGATACCCATTTCCTTGAGGGTCTGCTCTGGATGTTTTAACAGCTTCTTTTTAAAGCTCTCGTCCGCCCATGCTTTTGCAAGGACCTGTGCCCACTTTTTTTGTAGCTGGGTGCTACTCTGCTTTTTTTTCATCTGTCTTCCTTTGTTATTTACCAGAATTTGAAGAGGCCATCGTCTGCTCAGGTAAAAGTTCTACTTTGCCTGAAATAAAGTCGTAGTAGGCGCCTCGCACTGCGAGTTTTCCCTGTTTGATCAGTTTGCTAAGCGGGCCATTTGTATTGAGTTGTCTCACTACATTGTCCACATTCGCTTTGACGCAAACTTCAACAGACGCCCCCTGCTTTCCTTTGAGAGCAGGCGAAATAAGAGAAGCGACATTTTCAATGTCTTGAGTCGTTCCCGCCATCACAGCCTTGACTGCGCCACACTCTTCATGTCCCATGACAAGAATAAAAGACGCTTTCAAATAGAGGGCTGCAAATTCGATACTATCGAGTTCTACAGGTCCAAGAACGTTACCAGCATCTCGGACGATGAAGAGATCCCCAATTCCCTGGTCAAAAACAATTTCTGGGGAGAC
>JBIOJU010000267.1:0-2275 GCA_044451165.1 Chlamydiales bacterium
CCAAAAGACCTTCTTGCTGCTTTTTTAGCACGCGAGCTTCCTCACCATTCGGGCGGACGTATGATGCCCGAGCACTTTTCTCACCGCGGACTCAGAATCCCGTGCCAGTCGAGCGTTGTCGGCTCCCAATTTTTACACGCCGTCGGTGTTGCAAAAGCGGTCCAACTTGAAAAACTAGACGAGGTGGTCTACGTCTCCGCCGGAGATGGAGCCACTTCACAGGGCGATTTTCACGAGGCGCTCAATTTCTCCTGTATCCATAGGCTTGGGGTCGTATTTGTCATTCAGGACAACGATTGGGCAATCTCTGTTCCCAAGCGAGAACAGACTGCTGGCGGCTCGATTGCGCAAATGGTGCAGGGATATAGCGGACTTTCCGTCTCCGATGTCGACGGCGCGGATTTTGAAGCCCTTTCCAAAGCTCTCTCATCTGCCGTTGCAAAAGCGCGCGCAAAAGAAGGCCCCAGCCTTATCATTGCAAAAGTGCCACGCCTTGGCCCTCATAGCAGCAGCGACGATCCGACAAAATACAAAGAGACTCATCTTGTAGAACAGGAAAAAAAGCAGGATCCACTCCCCCGCTTTGCAAATTGGCTAAAAGAGATGGGCCTTGCTACCGAAGAGGAGCTCGAAGAAAGAAAGCGTCTTGCATTCACACAAGTTGAAATTGCCGCGCAAGAAGCAGAAGCTCTTCCTTTTCCAAGTAAAGAGAGCGCAACTACAAAAGTATTTAAAGAAGTAGCTCACATTCCATGCTCTTCAAACGGGCAAAAAAAAGAAGCTGTCGTCATCGTTGACGCGCTCAACCATGCGCTCGACGAGGAGATGGCGCGCGATCCGCATGTCGTCGTCTTCGGACAAGATGTGGCGCACGGAAAAGGTGGCGTCTTCGGCGTCACACGCAACCTCACAGCAAAATATGGCAAGGAGCGCTGTTTCAACACACCCCTTGCTGAGTCGACCATCATCGGCGTCGCGATCGGCATGTCGCTTGCGCACGGATATAAACCCGTTGCCGAGATCCAGTTTGCAGATTATGTCTGGACGGGGATCAACCAGCTTTTCAACGAACTTTCAAGCATCCACTACCGCTCAAATGGAGAATGGAACTGCCCCGTTGTGATCCGCATGCCGTGTGGAGGCTACATCCAAGGCGGCCCCTACCATTCACAGAGTATCGAAGCATTTTTAGCACACTGCCCAGGCCTGAAGATTGCGATACCAAGCAATAGCGCGGATGCAAAACGCCTTCTCAAAAGTGCGATCCGCGATCCTAATCCTGTTGTATTCATGGAACACAAAGCGCTCTACCGCCAGCGGGTATTTTGCGCGCAGCCCGAACCGGGCGAAGATGAGCTCCTCCCCTTCGGCAAGGCCAAAGTTGTACGCGAAGGTACAGATGTTACACTCGTCGCGTGGGGAATGACTGTCGTCATGGGTGTTGAAGTCGCAGAAACCCTAGCCAAAGAGGGCATCTCAATTGAACTCATCGATCTTCGTACCATCATTCCTTTCGATATAGATACAGTGCTCACATCCCTCAAAAAGACAGGAAAACTTCTCATCGCACACGAAGCGCCAGGCACAGGAGGTTTTGGTGCCGAGATCGCCGCTCAAGTGGTTGAAAAGGGTTTTCATCTTCTCGACGCACCGATTGCGCGCGTCACCGGAAAAAATTGCATGGTCCCCTACTGCAAAGAGCTAGAAAACGCAGTACTCCCCCAAGTGCAAGACCTAGAGCTCGCCCTCCGTACTCTCGCGCAATTTTAGTGCCTTCTTTGCAAGCATGTAAATTTCACCACCGAGCACACCGAGAGCACCGAGAAAAAATTAAACGATGATTCGACGAATTCCGCTTTTCAAAATTTTAACGTTGAAATTCATCAAAAGACCTAACTGACATCCGGATAATTTAAGATAGGTGATCAATTGGGCTTCATGAATTTTGGTCAGTTCGCTTACCGATTTGATTTCGAGAATAATTTTCTCTTCGATCATTAAATCTAATCTGTATCCACAATCGAGTTTTATGTCTTTGTACGCGATGGGAATGGCTTTTTGACTTTCTACCTTCAAATTCATTCGCTTAAGTTCATAGATTAAACAAGTTCGTAGGAAGACTCAAGAAGACCCGGGCCTAATAATCGATGCACTTCGATTGCTGCACCTACGATTTTTCTCGTAAGAGCGTCGTGAGGACGATGGGATTAATCAATCTTTCTAAAATCTTCGAGCTCTAGCATCCTTACTCTTCTCGGTGCTGTCACCTATAGAA
>JBIOJU010000268.1:0-2273 GCA_044451165.1 Chlamydiales bacterium
GAACGGTGTCCATAACGTACCCCATCGAAACGAGCTAAGTTTGTGGAGGCTTCTGCGGTTGAAAGAATGTAGTAGACCGCAATCGAATATTTTAAAATGTCGAGATCAACATCCACGATTTTGGCACCCAGACTTTCAAAGACTTGCAGATTGTTTTGAAAACAGCCCTTGGCCTCCACGTTTAAATCATCTAGGAAGCGGCGAGGTACGCCAATTTTTTTTCCTTTGAGGTCGGAAGCGAGATGCTGCAGATACTGTTCCGAAGCAATCGAGAGACTCGTGGAATCTTTTTCACAGTGTTTGCCGATGACCTCCATGATCAAAGCGGTATCTTCTACGGTTGTTGCGAGTGGACCAATCTGATCGAGAGAGGAGGCGAAGGCGACAAGCCCACTTCTTGAAACGCGTCCGTAGGAGGGCTTATAGCCAACCACGCCGCAGAAGGCGGCAGGCTGCCGTACGGAACCTCCGGTGTCGCTTCCTAGCGCAAGAGGAGAAAGGCGGGCAGCCACAGCGGCAGCGGAGCCACCAGAAGAGCCGCCGGGTACACAGTTCAATGCCCAAGGGTTCTTGGTTTTGTGGTACGCGGAGTTCTCCGTAGAGGAGCCCATGGCAAATTCATCCATGTTTGTCTTGCCGATGATGAGGGCGTCCTCCTCTTCTAACAGGCGGGTGACGGTCGCATCAAAAGTCGCGCGGTAGCTAGCAAGAAAGCGAGAACCGCATGTCGTCAGCTCATTTTTGACATGTATATTGTCTTTCAAGGCGACAGGCACCCCTGCCAGTTTGCCGAGAGGTTTTCCTGCAGTGCGCTTTGCATCGATCACCTTGGCGCGCTCGCGCGTGCGTTCTTTGAAAAGGGATAGGAAAGCGCCTATTTGGGGATCAAAATGTTCAATGCGCTTGCAGGTTTTATCGGCGATCTCTGAGGCTCGGATCTCTCCTTTTTGCACGCGTGATGCGATCTCTCTTGCTGTTAGAGTATGCATCCTATTCAGTGCCTTTCATAACCGGAGGTACGCGAATCATACCCCCTGTGTGTGCAGGAGCATTGGAGAGGAAGAGCTCTCGAGAAAGAGTCTTTTCAACAAGATCCTCTCTCATCACATTGGACACCGTTTCCAAAATATGAGTAAAAGGGGGAACATTTGAAGTGTCTATCTCATCCAGCTGATTGACATAGGCCAAGATACTCTTTAAGCTGGAAAATAATTTTTTTCGCTCCTCTTCGGACAGAGCGATACGAGAAAGTTTGGAGAGTTTAAGAAGATCTCTTTCCTCAAAATGAGCCATATGCCAAATAAAGTAATTGGCATATGTTATAGCTAGAGGAGAGGAAGTGTCAAGCATGTCTAAAGATATTCCGAGAGATATTGTGATTTACGTCGATCAGGGGGTGTCGGGAGACGCCCTACGGCAGACTGTCAAATGTCTGCAAAAAGAGGTCGATCTCAATGCCCATAAACTAAAAAGAAAGGATGCAGCCCAAATTCTTGGGAGTGCCTGGGAAAAAGAGACGCAGCTACTCATCATGCCGGGAGGACGGGATATTTATTACCATGCGTCTTTGCAGCAGAAGGGAGCAGATCGACTGAAAAGATTTATTGAAAATGGAGGCGGGTATCTAGGCATCTGTGCGGGTGCATATTTTGCTGCCGATGCGATTGAATTTGAAAAAGGCGGACGGTTGCAGGTGTGCGGAGAGCGTCATTTAAAGCTCTTTCCGGGGCGCGCGATCGGTCCAGCATATGGACACGGGAAGTATAGCTATGAAAGTGATGAGGGAGTAGAAGCTGCGCATATCTCCTGGCGAGATCAAGAGTGCTTTGCCTATTTTAACGGAGGCTGCTATTTTGATTCTGCACACACCTTTTCCGATGTGCGCGTGTTTGGTCGTTATCTCAATATCGAAGATGCACCAGCTGCGATTGTAGAATGCAAAGTTGGAAAGGGTAGAGCCTTTTTGAGCGGCGTGCATATTGAATTTTGCGCCCCTTTACTTTCTCGCGGGAGTAGACACATTGAGCGGATCTACCCACAACTAGAAAAGGGAGAATCCGCGCGACGAGAAATTTTTCGTGAAATTTTGAAAGAATTTAACATTAAATTGAAATAGGAGACGACGATGAAAAAAGTAGTGAATGTCCTTTCGTTAATTTTAATCCTTGCAGGAGCAATCAACTGGGGCCTCTGGGGATTTTTTCAATTCGACCTCGTGGCCTGGTTGTGCAAAGGAAATACCAATGGGTTAAGTCGCGTGATCTATGCAATCA
>JBIOJU010000269.1:0-2222 GCA_044451165.1 Chlamydiales bacterium
AATCCTCTAATATCTATATGGCGCGCATGGTGCAGCGCGTCATCGATACTTTGGGAGAAAAGTGGTACCGTGAGTGTCTCCATGAGGTTTTTGGGTTTGGGAAGAAAACAGGCATAGAACTTCCTGGTGAGAGCATAGGCCTCCTCCCCACTCCAGGAAAAAAACATCCCAGCGGTGCACTTGAATGGTCGACGCCCACCCCTTTTTCGCTTGCATTTGGACACAACATTTTGGTGAATAGTCTGCAGCTGGTAAAAAGCTACGCCATCCTTGCAAATGGCGGGTTTGATGTAAGCCCTACACTCATTAGAAAAATTATCAAAACGGATTCAGACGGAAACGAGGAAATTATCTTTGATCATACGCGCACAGAATTAAGCAGCGCGCCACTCCTCGAGCCTGAAATTTCTGAGCGAGTGATTCGAGCAATGAAATTCGTCACCAAGCCGGGAGGCACTGCTTCGAAAGGAGATGTTCCTGGCTACACAGAAGCGGGGAAAACCGCCACCACAGAAAAAATCGTAAAAGGGGTCTACTCGAAAAAAGATCACATCGCAACCTTTATTGGGTTTACCCCAGCAGATCACGCTGAATTTGTTCTCCTCATTGCCATTGACGATCCAGAATTTAAATACATTCCCGGAGTAGGAAAGAATCAGCATGGAGGCAATTGCGCAGCTCCCGCCTTCCGCGAGATCGCCCTGCGTACGCTTCAATATTTAGGCGTCGAGCCCGACGACCCCAAAAATAGTGATTGGAAAAAAGAGACAGAAGCCCTCAAGCAGATCTATCTTCAGTGGAACCACTAAGAAGTGATGATCGATGAACGATGAGTGATAAGCTGAAGAAAAAATCGAACCCGAGCCTGCGGGCTGGGACAAGATAACATGATATGAAGGATAAGTTAAGGATATGCAGGATAGGGAAAGAGAAATAATTGCAGGCGAAACATTTCTATCATTCGTATCCCTTATTTATCCTTCATCTCATGTTTTTTACCCGCTCGCTTCATAGCTTGACTATCCTTCAGGTCGGTTTCTTAGGCGGGCAGATGCTCGGTGAAGTGGACGACGGCAGCTCGTCTTAGGTGTTCTATTGGAGCAGCGCGTAACTGAATCACACGCCAGTCATCTACATGCCACCAGGTATGAGTTGCGTTAGCTGTTTTTCTGACAAATGCAGAGTAGTGATCACCATTGACGTGGCAGATAAAAGCATCTGCTTCAAAGTTTCGTCCTCCAAGATGAAAAGAGAGCGGGATGGGGAGTGTAACATGTCTGGATAAGGGGGCACGTGCGATATCGATGAAGAGCTCGTTTCTAGGGTTTGGAGCGCGACGCTCAACTGCAGCGCGAAAGGTGTTTTGTATTGTTACTTCGTCGGGAAGGCCTGGATCAGGAACAAATCGGTTCAAAACTAAAGTGAGTAGGGTAATCTGGTTTTGAATCGGTGTGAGAAGTAATCTCATGACGCTTGGAGAGTCAGCTGCTTCTGGTGCGTCTCGATCGATTCCGTCTGGCAGTATGTCTTGGGTCTCTACGTTTGCTAGGTGTTGTTGATTGGTCCGCGCGACTGTACAGTGCTGTCGCACCACCGTGAGCGGCATGTCCGGATGTTGATCGAGAAACGCATTCATCGCCCTGGAATTCAAAAGCATCTGTGCTGCTGTGTTTGTGGGACAGCTATTATTGTCATTGGGGAAGCCTATTGGCTGGCCTGGAACAAAAGGCGGCGCCACTGTGCGACCATGAAGACGGCTACTCCCGCTCATCCGATACCCCACAAGCTCTTGTCCTATGGTAAAAAGAAACATCGGGATGACCTCAGCAAATAAATAAAGCGGAGAGACTGTCAAAATAGAGACGGCAAAGTAGATGCCAAGCGCGATGGCCATTCCTTGAAAAATTCTGCCTACTATGACGAATGCTTGGATGCGGTTATCGAGATTCGAGTTGGGATCCACACGCTCAGGGGAACCTTGAGGAGAACCAGCCTGGCTTGCTGAAGAAATTGACCTTAAATTTGCAGTCATAATTCACTCTTAATTTATTGTGTTATCAGCACTCACAGGAGACCTCTCTGCCGAGGAAGCATTAGTCTGGGAACGCAGGGAATAGTGGACGATGTACGAGTTTTGACGCGCGTGTTCAAGTGCATCATTTGCAAGAGGTCGTACGCGCCTATCATCAATCTCCCACCAGGTGGAAACACCTTCTGAGGAG
>JBIOJU010000270.1:0-2217 GCA_044451165.1 Chlamydiales bacterium
GCAACAGACATGAGAAGGGTGCGAATTGCGTTAATCGTCTTTCCCTTTTTGCCGATGATTTTTCCGATGTCAGATTTCTCGACTGAAAGCTCGATGATCAGAGTGTGTGTGCCACCAACTTCGCTGATGCGAACTTTGTCTGGATGGTCGACCAGATTTTTCACGATATATTCTACAAATTCTTTCATATGAGAATCCCTTGTTTTAAAAATCGATAACACAATACCACAAAAAAAGGGTACAAAATATAGGGATATTAGGCTAGCGAGAACTCTTTTGGGATGGGAGCTTCGATGGCAAGTTGTTGATGTGTAATGGGGTGTGTGAAAAGGATGCGGTGAGCATGTAAAAGTTGCCTTTGAATTCCATATTTTTCATTGAGCGCTTGCGAACCGTACACCGGATCGCCTATCACAGGATGGCCCACATGTTTTAAATGGACCCTGATCTGATGGGTCCGACCAGTGATGAGTTCAACTTCGATGAGTGAGAGGTTGCCCCGCTTTTCGACAAGGTGGATCACCGAGATCGCCTCTTTTCCCTCGGGCGAGACGGTCATCTCTTGACGACGTTTGGGATTGCGGGCAATCGGGGCATCAATTTTACCTTCTTTTGGTGTACCCGAGCAGATTGCAAGATATTTTTTTTGGATCGCGCGTCCTGCAAAAAGCGCCACGAGCTTCTGATGTGCTTCTGCGGTTTTTGCTGCGAGAAGGACTCCGGTGGTCTCTTTGTCCAGACGATGCACAATACCGGGGCGTAGGTTTCCGGGTTCATTTTTTAAATTTTTGCAATGAAAGAGAAGGGCATTTGCAAAAGTTCCACTAAAGTGACCAGGAGCGGGGTGGACCACCATGCCTGCAGGCTTATTGATCGCAAGCAGATGGGTGTCTTCATAAAGAATTTCGAGAGGAATATTTTCAGGGACTAGAGAGATTTCAGGAGTAAGAAGAAAGCAGATTTCTAGCTCATCTCCTTCGCGCAATTTTTCTCTCTTCTTTAATGATTGCCCATCAATCAGTACACAGCTCTGTCCGATTAAATACTGAAAATAGGTTCTTGAGTAGTTTGAAAAGCGTTGTGTGAGAAGGGTATCTAATCGAAGCCCCTCCTCTTCCTTAGAAATTAAAATCGTTTCTTGTCGCGTTTCTTGCATGTGGGGTATTCTAGCAGAAACTCACGATTCTGGCAGAGATTTATCGCGGTCGTGCTGCCTCTAATGTCAAATTTGGTCCAAAATTTGCAACTAGGGTTGCAAATTTCACAACTAATTTATTATTAGCCCGTTATGCTGGCATAAGCGGCGATTATGAGACTGACTAAGGTCTGCAAGCGTCTTCTTTCTTTCCTTCTTCCGGGGATTTCTGGTATGGTTCGTCGTTTTAATTTTAACAAAGAGAGAGAGCATGTCTAAGGGGTTATTCGCAAAGAAGAGCATTAAAGCGCTCATAGATGAAGCAGCAACAAAGAGTAGCGGCATGAAGCGGACGCTAGGTCCGTTGAACCTTACGATGATGGGGATTGGTGCCATTATCGGCGCAGGCATTTTCGTTATGACGGGGCAGGCTGCTGCAGAATGTGCAGGCCCAGGGATCGTTTTCTCTTTTCTTCTCGCGGCGCTTGTTTGCGTCTTTGTAGCACTCTGTTACGCTGAATTTGCCTCTCTTATCCCAATTGCGGGAAGCGCCTACTCCTACGCTTACGCAACGATGGGAGAATTTGTCGCGTGGATTATTGGTTGGAGCATCGCTCTTGAATATCTTTTTTCCTCTGCAGCTGTTGCAGTGGGCTGGTCTGGCTACTTTTCAAGTCTTATAGGAGACTGGGGGATTACAATCCCTGCAGTTTTTGCAAACGCACCACTTGCCTATGATGCAGTTACAGGCTGGCATGCTACGGGTGCTCTCATTAACTTACCTGCGATCGCGATTGTAGCGATCATTGGCACTCTCATCGCAATTGGAATTGAGATGGCTGCCAGCGTAAATACAGTTCTTGTCTTTGTGAAAATGACGATCATCCTACTTTTTCTCGCATGTGGCGTTGCCTTTGTAAATCCTGATAACTGGCATCCGTTTATCCCCGCAAACACGGGCGTTTTCGGTGAATTTGGTTGGAGTGGAATTTTACAGGGCGCTGGCGTGGTTTTCTTTGCTTTCATTGGGTTTGATGCGATTTCTACCCTTGCACAAGAGGCAAAAAACCCGCAAAAAGATA
>JBIOJU010000271.1:0-2205 GCA_044451165.1 Chlamydiales bacterium
TCATTGCGATTTCTAGGCTATGCCACCACAAAACAGACGGGTTTCGCATTAGTAAAATCACAGACAACACCATCGAAAACGGGTCGCTCCAACTGCCCATTTTTTCTTCTGATCAGGAGTAGAGAGCACAAGAGGTTCTCACCCAACCAGTCACCTATCTTGCCCGTGGCAAACAGAGCTTTGTCTTTCTTTCCGAAGATCGAAAAACCGTTCTAAAACTCCTAAACAACCGCTACCAGTGGCAGATACGCGCCTACGGCCTTCTTCCCAATATTCCATGGAAAGAGAAAAACCTCTCCTATTTTGAGAAAAAATTGAAGATGACGGGCGAAAGCTATCTCCTCACCTTCGCGCAGCTACGTGAAGAGACCGGGGCCTTTTTCCTACATTTACAAAAGACAGATCATCTTCAACAGAAGGTCAAAATTGTCGACAAACTGGGAATTGCGCATGAGCTCGATCTGGACCAAACCGGATTTATTTTGCAGGAAAGAGCAACTCTTGCCTACCCACAGTTTGAGCAGTGGATCGAGCAGAAAGACCTCTCTTCCGCCCAGAAAGGAATTACCTCTTTGGTCTTCCTCATCAAAAACCGCCTTGAAAAGGAGATTGCGGATAGAGACCCCCTCATTCGTACGAACATCGGCTTTATCAAGGGGAAAGCGCATTTTCTAGACCTAGGCCCCTTTTCCAAAAATTTAATACACAAATCTCCTCTAGAAAAACGGCAAGAACTGGAGAAGATCACCCATAGCTTTGGGGAGTGGCTGAGAGAAAAAGAGCCCGAACTCGCCCTATTCCTTGATGAGGAGATCCGCAAAGCCCTATAATTCCAGGAGAAAAAAGAGTAAGAAGTTTGACTGGACAAGATGATAATGTTGAAAAAATTTAAGTTCTTGTGGATTGCGCTGGGGTTTATTGCTGTCGAACGGTTTTGTTATGTCCAGACTGCTGGATTTCGCCTTAGTAAAACACACTCTGACTTTGTGTACGAGAGCAGTTGTTCTAACGAAGAGATGGAAGCACCTGCACTGTTTGATCAGGTCTATACATTTTTGGGAACTGGTGTGCAGTGCTACGCTTTTTTAAGCGAAGATGGCAAAACAGTTCTCAAGCTTTTTAAACACTATCACAACATGCCCATCGAAGGATTTTTCAAAGAGCTGCCGCTTCCTGCTCTTCTCCACAAGTGGCGTGCCCATCTGCTCTCGCGAAGAGAAGCGCGCCTCCGCTCTATTTTTTCTAGTTGTGAGATCGCCGCTCAAGAGTGGCGTGAAGAGACGGGACTTCTCTTTCTTCATCTAAAACCAACCCGTTTTTTGAACAAGAAGGTCACACTCATCGACAAGTTGGGCATTGCGCATGAGATCGATCTCGATACAAGTGCCTTTCTACTCCAGAAAAAAGCTGAAATGCTAGCAGATAAGCTCGAGCGCATGAAAAAAAATAAAGACTATACAAGCATGAAAGAATGCCTCCACTCACTCTCGTCTCTCATCACACAGCGGTGCAATAAGGGCATTGCAAATAGCGATCTTCGTCTGGAAAGAAATATCGGCTTCATAGAAAACCGCGCGCTTGAGATCGACCTCGGCTCATTTCAACGCATGGCAGGTGCAGAAAGCGTACGCGAGGTTGAACGAGAAAAAGAGAGGCTAAAACATTTCCTCAAAAATCACTACCCAGAATATGTGGAAAAAAAGAGTCTTTAACGCTGTTCTTCTGCTCGGATCTTTTATCGCACTAGAGCGTTTTTGTCACACGCAGACAAGAGGCTTTTCTCTGCAGAACATCTATCCTGCTGACGAGCTACCTCTTGGCAGTGGGTGCGGCCTTTTACCAGATTGTTCTCAACCATTTACCTTTTTAGATAGTGGGCTAGAGTTTTATGCGTTTTTGAGCGCAGACAAACAGCATGTGTTAAAATTCTTTAAACAACACCATGTGAAGCAAGCAGACTTTCTTGCCAAATGCTCTCCCCTCTTTAACAACCTTAAAAGGGAAAAAAGAGAACGGTTAAAGGGAAGTTTTGCAAGCTGTAAAATCGCCTTCGAGGAGCTACAGGAGGAGACAGGCCTCCTCTATCTCCATCTTGCGAAAACAGACGAGAATCTCCCGATTGTAACACTCATCGACAAGCTGGGCATAGCTCACCGAGTTGCCCTGGATGAACTGCCCTTTCTTGCGCAAAAAAGAGCAGAAAAA
>JBIOJU010000272.1:0-2198 GCA_044451165.1 Chlamydiales bacterium
CATCCGCAAATGTTGTATCATAGCGGAGCCCGAGAGCCATATCAGCAATTGGACGCATTACGCTGAATCTGTCTTGAATGTTCATGACAGCTGCGCTTGTTCCAGTATTTTCGTTCTGAACGTTAGCCACTTCAGAAACTTTGAATTTTCCCCATACAGCAGACAATGCGAGTTTGCCGTAGATAGAGAATCCACATCCGAGACCCCAGTTAGAGTCTAATCCGCCACGCAGACCGACGCCCCAGAAGTTGTTCTTCATAGATTCAAAGTCAAGAGAGTTAGCTCCAGCCAGAAGAGTTTGATATGGAGTTGCGACGTTACCGCCTGCATACTCAACACCCATTTTCTGACGAACCCAAGCACCTCTTACACCCATGTGTGGGCGGAGAGTGAGCCATTTGCTAACAAAGAACTCGCGGCCGAGTTCGAGGTCAAGCAAATTCAGGTTCAGCTTCCATCTCTTTGCTTCTGCTTCGATAGCAGCCACGCCAGTAGTCGTAGAATTTGAGTACTCCTTTGGCAGGAACACTGGGTTGAAGTTACTAACTGTGTTACTGCACTCGTTAGTCTCATTCAATTTTCCCTTGCTGTTGAAACGTGCCCACACGAGATCAAGATCCCATCCGTCATGTTTCATGTTGTAGCCTAATGCAAGGCGGAAACCAGCAGCCCATTTGCCTCTCCAGTGTTGTGTTTCACCACTGTTAAAGCCGTTAACTGCTTGTGCTTGGTCCAACTCGACGGCATACGCCATATCATCTTGTGTAGCTCTCCATACGAGAACTTCACCAGCGAAGAAGATATCAACTCCATCTTTCACGACAGGTCGTGCAGGTGGATTGACCATTCCGCTAGCACCTTTTTTCTGCTCGAGAGCAGAAATGCGGTTTTCGAGGTTGCGCATTTGCGCATCTTCGGCAGCATTTAAGACGCCAGTGAAGGCGACAAGCGACAAAGCCGCTGCAGGCCCCATCTTTTTCAAAATCGATTCCATAAAGATCCCCCTGGGTTTTTGGATCGAGTAAAAACTCACGTGGCACTCATGAGTCGTCTCACGACCCCATATTTGTACCATTTAATATCTTCACTCTAAGTTCAATTTTTATTTCGCGTCAACAAAAAAACTTCCGCGCGCAAATTTTTTCACTGCATCTGCACTAAAATCTGCGTGAGGTTACTGAGCCACGCGAGAGTTTGTTTCGCCATCTGCTTCAAGATAAAGTACCATCCTGTCCACAAAAGTGCAATGCCGAGTAGTGATTTGATGGACATTCCGAGAAATGCGATCTGCACTTGCGGCGCTAATCGATTTGCAATTCCTAAAAACATCTCAGCCATCAAAATTGAGATGAGAGAGGGTGCTGCAAGCTGAATTGAAATGGCGGTTAGCGAGGTTAATAGATGTAAAAGCGCGCTCCATAGCGGATGTTTTAGGTTGAAAAAAGCAGCAGGAATCATTCCATCTGCAGGAAACACTGCATACGATTGTACAACTCCCTCGAAAAGAAAAAAGGGACCGCCGATCTGAAAAAAAAGCACGATGAGCACGTAATTGTAGAGAAGTCCGATCGGTGTGACCTGTGTTTGTGTCGTGGGATCTGTCACGCCAAGCGAAGATGAGCCGCGCAAAAAATCGATGAGCACTCCAGCTGATTGCGCGATGAAAAATGGGATGGAGACCATGAACGCAATCACAAATCCCAGGAAAAGTTCTTTGCAAGCAAGTCCAACAAATGCGACGTCAAAGACTGCTGCATGATGGCTTGTGAGCATGATGTGTGGAAGAAACAGCGCACTCAAAGCAATTGCAAGTCCGATCTTCACTGTATTGGGCAGCTTTGATCCGAGAAAAGGAGCAATTGCAACGATGGGAGCCACCCTCATCACCGCAAGAAGAAAAAAGACAAGGACAGATGCGGGAGGAAACTGAGGCATGCTAAGAATCAGCGAGAGATAATCGGACGTGGCAGTCACGGTGCCCACTTATAGAAATTGAGAAAGATCGTATTGGTGAACTGCAAGATCTGACCTCCTAACCAGCCGCCTAAAAAGAGGAGAAAAATCATCACATAAAAAAGCTTCACCATAAATGAAAGACACTGCTCCTGAATCTGCGTTGCAGCCTGAAAAACCGCCACAAAGAGGCCGAGGAGTGTGCTAATGATGATCGGTGGCCCGGATACTATTAAGATAAGGAG
>JBIOJU010000273.1:0-2196 GCA_044451165.1 Chlamydiales bacterium
ATCCGAAGGACCTGGCTCTTCTTGCCCTTCGATTTGTTCAAGATGAGATTAGATATCTAGGCCTGGAAGAAGGAGTGGCAGGCTTTAAACCTAATGATCCACGCCTCGTGTTTGAAAGGCGCTTTGGGGATTGTAAAGACAAAAGCTGCCTACTTCAGGCGCTCTTGTACATGATGGGGATCGATTCCACTCCGCTTCTCGTCCATTCTCATAGGGGAGAACTGATTGCAAAAAGCATGCCTACCCCCTTTGCGTTCGATCATGCCATACTCCGCATCGAGCTTCCCGGGACCAATTATTACATAGATCCCACCATGCAACTGCAAGGCGGATCTTTAGACACAACATGCTCCCCTGCCTACTCTCATGGTCTTTTGCTCTCGCAAGATGCACCCAAGCTCATCTCCTTTCCGCGCACTATTGTCCACGAACCGGTCGAAATTGAAACTCTGTTTCAGGTCACTTCCCGCGACTCGGTCACCTATAGCAAAAACACCCTATTCCGTGGCCCCAATGCAGACTTCATGCGTCGTGTTTTAGACATCTATGGACAGAAGGATCTTGCCGATGATGCGCTGAACGATCTTCGAGAGATGTATGGAAGTGCAAAAATCGCCATCCCCTTTCAAGTTCTTGATGACAGAGACGCAAATTGCATACAGGTCCAAGAGTCCTACATCCTTCCCACACGCTCCAAAGCAAAAGGAAAAACTCTTAAATTTTTCTCCTCCGCAATTGAAGATTTTCTCGACACCCACATCAACCCAGAAAGAGAATCTCCCTACGCGCTCATCTATCCACTATGGATTAAGGAGCATGTCCATGTGGACAATCCCTTCAACACAGATGATACCTCTTCTTCTGACCAAAGAACCTACGAGCAAGAGTCGATCTTCTTTGCCTATACTCTAAACGTCGAAGGCGGAAGCTCCGACTACTATTTTGAGCTCAAGCATCTCCAAGACCACGTCCCAAAGACCGCTCTGCGCGACTACTGGGAGCTCTGTCAAGAGATTATCGAGAACGCCCCCAAGGAGCTACACATCACCAATCTGAAGCGCTCCTTCTCGAAGATGCGCCTGCACCGGTAGAGTGGGGCAAAAAGATTATTTTTGCGGATCGTCGACCCATTGGGTCTGCTCGACTACATCATGGAATAGTTGACTTGACCAGAGGGTTAATTTGCTTTGATCCGCGATGAAGACAGCAATATCCGACTTGGCTTGCTGCCAATCGATTTCATCTATTTTTTTATGTAAACGCTGCAATAATTCGGATGCGCCGAATTTCTCATCTTGTTTCAGATGTTGTGTTTGACGCATTCTTTCCCTCAGATGAGGTAAATTCACAGGAATGCCATTTTGGATATACCAGATTAAATCGTACCAATCTCTACCTTTCACGCGTTTCTGCCAATTTCTGAAAAGAACGGCATGCATTTTTCCTGCAAACAGATCAACGATTGCATAGGTCGCTACATAAAAAGGGACAGGCTTCATCACCAGTTTACTCTCAAAAGGCAAATGAGATGCGGGAGGGTCTGTCTCGATTTCTAATTTGATTTGAATCTTTTCTTCTGGATGGATGCCCCCCGTAACGTCCTTCATGGACAATAAAAGCAATAAGGTGTTGGCCTTTAAAAATGCAGACCAGATCCCAGTATCGTGATTTTTCTTGCGAATGGTGACGTCCAGCACAAATCCCATCGCACGCAATTCTTTATGCATGCCTTCTATGAATGGTGCAAAATCAAAATCAGATTTTGCTTGCTTAAGAGAAAAATCGAGATCTTCACTATAGCGATCTAGTCCATACAAAATTCTCAAAGCAGTTCCGCCAAAAAAGACCGCATGTTCAAAAAACTGATGCCGTGCGAGACCAAGCAGCGCTGTTTGTTGCAAAATTTCTCGTAGCTTCTCCGTTTTTGGTACGTTGTCTGTATAACTCTCCAACATTTTTGTGATTGCTGAATCAAGGTTCATATCACTCCAACTAAATCTACTAAATAACTGACACTTGTTGCCCGATAGCACTTCTCTATTGCCATTAGCAACTCTTTGTTGAGCTCACGAAGAGATGCTTCATCAATCCGCTTGGATTCTAACAATTCCTGTCGCAATTGTTCTTTACTCAACTTTTTGCAACTGCTGAATACCAAATCCGCCATCGCTTTTTCGGGGGTGGCAATTAAAAATC
>JBIOJU010000274.1:0-2191 GCA_044451165.1 Chlamydiales bacterium
AAAACGTGAAAACTTCGTTCTTCTTTTAGCCTTCATCCTTTTCTTGGGTAGCGTGCTGAAGAGCCGAGTTCTGCTTCGATTTCGAGAAGGCGGTTGTATTTAGCGATACGGTCGCTGCGCGAAAGGGAGCCGGTTTTGATCTGTCCAACGCCTGTGCCAACCGCAAGGTCGGCGATCGTTGTATCTTCCGTTTCACCTGAGCGGTGAGAGATGATGGAAGCGTAGCCGCTGTTTCTTGCAAGTTCGATCGTGGCCAGGGTTTCTGTGAGGGTGCCGATCTGGTTGAGTTTGATGAGAATGGCATTTGCAACACCCTGCTCTATTCCCTTTTGTAGAAAATAGGGATTGGTCACAAAGATATCATCTCCTACGATCTGAATTTTTTTCCCTAATGTCGTCGTAAGAAGAGCCCACCCTTCCCAGTCGTTCTCATCTAGGCCATCCTCGATCGAATCGATCGGATAATTTGAAACGAGAGTGGCTAGATAATCGACCTGTTTAGCGCTTGTCCGCTTTTTGAAGGATTTGCCTGCATCTTTTTTTTTCTTCTCGTAGTAGATTTTTTTCTTCTAGTCGTAGAAGCCAGATGCTGCACAGTCGAGCGCAAGTGTGATCTCTTTTTCGGGTTTGTAGCCCGCCTTCTCGATCGCTGTCATGATGAGGTCGAGCGCTTCCTCATTGGTGCGCAGAAGCGGGGCAAAGCCTCCCTCATCACCGACAGAAGTGAGATACCCCTTTTTTTTGAGAAGAGCTTTTAACGCGTGAAAGATCTCAGCTCCCCACCGGAGGGCTTCTTTAAAAGAGGGGGCGTTAGTGGGACGGATCATAAACTCTTGAAAATCGAGGGGGTTGTCTGCGTGCGCACCGCCATTAAGAATATTCATCATGGGGCATGGAAGAAGAGACGAAGAGGAGTTGATATATTTGTAGAGGGGAAGATTTTCTGTCATCGCTGCAGCTTTTGCGACTGCCAGTGAGATCCCAAGAATCGCGTTAGCTCCCAGGCGAGATTTATTGTCTGTGCCATCAGCGTCGATCATTAAGCTATCGATGAGCGTCTGTTCAAAGATGTTTTGCCGAAGAAGAAGTTTGGCAAGGGGCCCTTTGACGTTAGAGATGGCTTTTTGTACGCCCTGACCCCTGTAGCGCTTCTTGTCACCATCGCGCAGTTCCACCGCTTCGTGTTCTCCCGTGGAAGCTCCAGAAGGGACGGCTGCTTTAGCGACAAGCCCGCTGTCCGTTTTTACAAACACTTCAAGCGTGGGGTTGCCCCGCGAATCAAGAATTTCTAGAGCATCAAGAGAAGCGATTTTCATGTTATCACCTAGGTAGATGCTTAAGAAAAAGAGTTGCCATTAAAGCGGAGTAGGAGTCAAAGCGCAAGGGAGAAATTTTGCCTTTTGCGACTGCTTTTTGTACGGCACAGTCGGGTTCTTGAAGATGAGAACAGTCGGGGTAATGGCATTTTTTTCCGATCTGCTGAATCTCTGAAAAATAGTTCTGGATGTCGGTGCGGGTCAGCTCCCAGAGCCCAAAACTTTTAATGCCCGGCGTATCGATACAAAAAGCATCTCCTTCCAGGGGAATGAGATGGGTAGTGGTTGTTGTGTGAGAGCCTTTGGACGTTTTTGCAACGATCTCCCCGATGCGCAAAGAGGAGCCGGTGAGTGCGTTAATGAGGGAGGACTTGCCCACTCCTGACTGGCCAGAAAAGACGGACGCTTTTCCTTGCATCACCTCTTTGAGCTCCGCGATGCCCTCCCCCGTGACCACGCTGACAGGAAAAATAGAGAAACCGAGGTTGCGATACACCTCTATAAAATGCAGGTATTGCGCCTTTTCTTCCTCGCTTGCACTGTTCAGAAGATCGATCTTGTTGATGACAATGAGAGGCGTCATATTTCCTTTTTTTGCGGCGATGATATACCGGTCGATGAGAAAGGGTTTGAACTGAGGTGAGGTCACCGATGTGGTAATTAAGACCTGATCGATGTTAACAGCAATGAGCTGCTCCATCTGTCGCATATGGTTCTCTGCGCGTGAGAGAATAGACTTTCTCTCTTCGATATAGGCGATACTTCCCTCTTTTTCGCCTTGAGGATCAATGTGAACAAAATCACCAACGGCGATGAGATTTTTGATTCTTCCTCGCTCTTTTTTTAACGTCCCCTTTAGTGTGCATGTAAATAGC
>JBIOJU010000275.1:0-2144 GCA_044451165.1 Chlamydiales bacterium
CGGCTTTGATACCATCACCATTAATTGTTTTAGACTCAGGTTTTGTTGTAGCACCCGCCGTAGGTAAAGCGTCCGCATCCGTTTTCCACTTATCCAGCTGGCCCTGGTACTGGTTGTTGATCAAATCTTCTTCGAGATAGCGAGCTTCGATCCCGTCGTTTGTCGCTTCCATGCTCTTCGAGAAAATTCGTTCTACTAGGAGAAAGACGTTTCCTGAGTATCTTGGCGCCTCAGAAATTGAACCTCTAAATGTGTCTGTCATAAATACCTCTATTTTTATTTATTATTATCTTGTTCTTTCGGTTGAGATGAACGAGTGGAGCATTCCACCAAACATCACGCTATCGTTCTGAATCATCTGCTGCGCAGGGTCGATTCTTCGTTTCATCTCTTGCGCCATTCCGTTCTGAACAAATGAGAGCTTTGTCTGCTCAGCTTGCACGTGGCTCATTTGCGCCTGTTCTGCCCGCAAAGCCTCTTGAATTTTCTTCACATCATTCGGGTCCATAGTTTTATTCTTTTCGATCAGCTCCTTTAGCTTCTCTTCTTCGTCTTTCACAATGGCTTTTTGCGCGTCGAAATTGCCTTTTAAAACCTTCTCTTTTTCGACACCCAAATTCACAGCACCTTGCTGCGCATCGATGTCGCTCAGCATGGCTAACATCGCATACATGAAACCGTTGGTCTCATGCGCAGGAAGCGCCGCTGCACTCGGAGCGGATGGAGCTGCTGGTTGAACATTTGCCATAATTTACCTCTTATTACTCGTTACTATTAGTATTTGAATCTTGTAGTGACTGCACAAAATTAAAGCTGAGCGCTGTCAACTGGTTTGTCGTCTGCATCACCGAATGAGCAGGACCTGATAGTCCTGATGCATGGTTGCCAATAGAGCCCGTAGTACCAGTTGCACAAGCAAGCTGGCCCTTTTGCAACCCGCTCAATTTGGTCTGGTCTGCCGTCTGATTAGCTAGAGCAGTTCCCCACTTGCCAGCTGCATTTCCGTAATCTGCCTGCGCTGATGCATAACTGGTTTGTGCAAGTACAAGAATCGTGACATAAGTAGCTGGGCATAAGAACGCGAGTGGCATCTCTTTTGCACACTTTGCAAGATAGTATTTCTGCCAGTCTGCTTCGCTCTTATCCGCTTCGCTTTTTGCCGAGTCCATCTGTTTTTTCAACGAATCAACATCGCTTACATCTTGATCGCACTTACTCTGGGCATCCTTGATCTTCGCGTCAAAATCCTTCAATTTCCCTACCATCAGCTCGAGAGCAGGAAGGAGCAGAGCACCCTGCGTTGCAAGGCGATCTCTTGCCTCACCGGTCGCATGTCCTGCCATATAGTTTTGCAGAAAGCTTTCTACTGCTTTCGGGTCATTTCCACAGTCGGAGAGAACCCTTTGCAAACCTTCCATGAAGGCTGCGCTCGAGAGGTCATTGATGGATGCGCGCTGGGCATTAAATCCTGCAGCGTCTGCATTTGCCATCGCCTCGACGACCGCAAAAAAACCATTTGTTGAATTTGAAACTGTCATGTTTTTGCCTTTTACTTTTATTATTTTGTGTTTTGATTCTGCACCAAGAGATCAAGGAGCGACTTGGTCGAAGAAATATCGGCCGATGTCGACTGCTGGATCTGGGTTAAGTAGGTGCTATCCTCGTTCAACGTCTGGTTAAAGTTGGTGACAAACATTCCAAAGTCTGTTTCAACTTGCGACAGACCCTGAGCAGAACCTTTACCGTTCATCCACTCAGCAAAAGGACCTGTTTTTGTAGTCATGTCTGTGGTGTCTGCGCCTTTAAGGAGCGCGAGCCCCACGTTGGCCATCTTGCCTTCTGAGATCATCTGACCGATCGACTCGGTTCCATTTCCAATTTTGGTATTCATGATCGTGTCTGCAATATCGACCGCCTCATCCATACCGTCTTGACCGTAGGATCTCTTGTTTTTGTTATAGGTCTCCTTAAACTTGTTCGAATCGGCTTGAAGCTTCTGGAGATCCGTTGCAAACGACTTTGTCATCGCCTGATATTCAGGATCATTCAGCGCCTGTTCAGGCTTCATGTCTTTATGGGCAGCGCGCCACTGTTGGATTTTAGCAACGTCTTTATCGACGTGCTGGAGGTCCATCTGCACAGCA
>JBIOJU010000276.1:0-2143 GCA_044451165.1 Chlamydiales bacterium
AACAACGAGATAGAAATTAAAAAGAGAAGTGCAAGAGAGATGCGGACTCCGCTCCCTTTTACCTTCCCCTTACCATTTTGGCTTCCACGACTTTCCATGCCACCATACTACCACTCCCTTGATTCCCCACAAAATTAAAACAAACTCTTATCTTCTAAAAATTTCTTGGCACAAAGAAAGAATAAGAAGCAAAGATCCGCTTCGCGGGCAGGATCGCGGCTATCCGCCGCGGCAGAAAGGGAATGAAGAAAGAAATTCAACCACCGAGAACACCGAGAGCACAGAGAAAAAAGGTAAATATTATCATTCTTCACCTCGGTGTTTCTCTGTGCTCTCGGTGGTTATTTTCTTCTCTTTTTGCATCGTGCCGCCGCGGTGAGCGGCGATCTGTCCGCGAAGTGGATCCCTGCTTCCCCTCTCTTTCTTCATCCTGCGTTGCCCGTGCCCCCTCCTTCTTATTTCTTGAGTCTTTACTTCCTAGCCGCAAATCCCTATATTTTTTTGTATGGAAGAGAAGCAGAAATATATTGTCATTGCACGACGCTTCAGGCCTCAAACCTTCAAAGAAATTGTCGGTCAAGAGTGGATTGTAACAACGCTCAAAAACGCACTCCGCTTTAACCGCCTTGCGCATGCCTATCTATTTTGCGGACTGCGCGGAACCGGCAAAACAACCCTCGCGCGCCTATTTGCTAAGGCGTTAAACTGTCAGAAGTTAACCGAGGAATTTGAGCCGTGCAACAAGTGCATCTCTTGTGTCGAAATTAATCAGGGACGTTCGCTCGATGTGCTCGAAATTGATGGCGCCTCAAATCGGGGCATTGATGATATCCGCGCGCTGAATGATACGGTAGGATACGCCCCCTCCTCCGGAAAGTATAAGATCTACATCATTGACGAAGTCCATATGCTCACTAAGGAGGCGTTTAATGCCCTCCTAAAAACACTCGAAGAGCCGCCTCCGCAAGTAAAGTTTTTCTTTGCAACGACAGAGCCGCACAAGGTCCTTCCCACGATCGCAAGCCGCTGCCAGCGCTTTGAATTAAGCCGCATCCCAGAACAGGTGTGCGTCTCAAAACTTGCCGCTATCGCGAGCCAGCTGAAAATCGATGTCGAGGAGGAGGCGCTCTATCTCATTGCTGCCCGCTCTGAAGGGTCTATGCGCGATGCAGAGTCTCTTCTTGACCAGCTGAGCTGCTCTACGGAGGGAACGCTCACGCAAGAAAAGGTCTCCTCTCACCTAGGGCTCACCCCAAAAGACCTCCTCTTTTCTCTTGACCGCGCCATTGCCAAAGAGGAGCTCTCCTTTGCCTTTCGCTTAGCAGGAGACCTCTTCAATGCAGGCCGCGACCTCGTCTGTTTTATCGAAGGGCTGTTAGATCATTTTCGCATTCTTCTCCTCATGAAGATGGAGCAGAACCTACCCCATCTTTCTGAGCGAGACCTTGGCTCATACACATCTTCTGCCAAGGAGTATACAAAGGAACAGTGCCTCTTCATCCTCGATTTTCTCATGGGTCAATGGGAGAATTTTTCAAAAACTCCTCTCAAACGCATCACTTTAGAGATGATCCTTCTGCAGCTGCTCCAGAGCAGAAGGCGTGTGCCCCTAGAGGCAGTTGTAGAAAGGCTCATCGACCTCGAAAAAACTTTTACCGGAACGGATTCAGAAGCGGCTCAGGCTCAAAAGAAGGAGCCCGCGCAAGAAAAAGTCCCAGAAGTGATCGCTCCTCCCGCAGCAGAGGCTCTCGTCCCTGCACAAAGGATAGAGCCAGAAAAAGTCCAAGAGACAACCCCACGAGGAACATATCTCGACAGACTTCCTGAAACACTCATCGAACAGCCGACCCTTCCTTCTACACCGCCTGATCAAGTAGACCCCTTGCACCTTGCCAAATTAGAAACTCTTCTTCGCTTTGCGGCGGTTGAACTGGAAGGCAAAATAGAAACAAGATCCGGAGGAAAAAATGGGTAGTGGATTTTCAAAGATGAAAAAACAAGCGCGCATGATGGAAGAGAAGTTTGGAAAGATGCGCGAAGAGATGAAACAAAAAGCGGTGTCAGGATCTGCAGGAAATGGTCTTGTCACTGTCACACTTGACGGCGAGAAAGCATTAAAAGAGATTCAGATCCGTCCAGAATG
>JBIOJU010000277.1:0-2135 GCA_044451165.1 Chlamydiales bacterium
CAGGAGGTTTACGAAAATCTGCTAAGGCATGGAGTCCATGTCTTCCATGGAGTTGCCTCCTTTTACGATGCGCACACGGTGAAAGTGGAGGGACCAAAAGAAGTGCTATTGCAGGCGGATTATATTCTTGCCGCACCAGGATCTTACCCCTACCACCCCTCGCACATTCCCTTCGATGGGGTCCGTGTGCATGATTCCGACACGATCTTGCAAATCAAGCGCATCCCTCGCTCTCTCTGTGTTGTTGGAGCAGGTGTGATCGGTTGCGAATATGCA
This sequence comes from Chlamydiales bacterium, assembly GCA_044451165.1. GTDB lineage: Bacteria > Chlamydiota > Chlamydiia > Chlamydiales > Rhabdochlamydiaceae. The sequence goes on from JBIOJU010000277.1 coordinate 277, forward strand.
ACGATCTTTTCAACGATGGGAACGCATATTTTTCTCGTGAATGATAAAGAGCAGATTCTCCCTTTTATCGATCAGGAGGTTGCACGGGCGCTTGTTTTGCAAATGCAAGAAAATGAAGTGGAGATCCTCTTTAAAACATCTGTGAAAACAATCCAAGTCCCGCTGCAAGAAAACGAGATGCTCACCATCCAACTCGAAAACGGCAAATCTTTTCAGGCGGACATGTTTCTATTCGCTGCGGGTCGGTGTGGGAATGTCAAAGCACTGAATTGTGAAAAGATTGGTCTTGTGACGGGTGAGCGAGAGACGATTGCTGTGGACGAGACCTACCGCACAAACATCCCGCATATTTATGCCGCCGGCGACGTGATCGGTTTTCCTGCTCTTGCAAGCACAAGCATGGATCAGGGGCGAGTCGCTGTTGCACATATGTTCAATACTGAAGATTTAAAACATCTTCCAAGCTTCTTTCCCTACGGCATTTATACGGTCCCAGAGGTGTCGATGGTGGGCATCACCGAGGAGGAGGCGCAAAAAATGAAACTCGCCTATTGTATAGGGCGGGCGAGCTATGCAGACATGGTGCGGGGCAAGATCATGGGAGCTAAATCCGGATTTCTCAAACTGATCTTTAATCGCGATGACAGAGTGATTCGGGGCGTGCATATCATCGGCAACATCGCATGTGAACTCATTCATTTTGGGATGAATCTTGTGGAAGAGAAAAAAACGCTATATGACGTGATTGGCGAAGTTTTCAATTTTCCTACCCTTCACGACCTGTACAAATATGCCGCATATGATGGCTTGAGTACATTGTCAGGTCACCGCGTGAAGCCCTGATCAACGCGCTTCATCACACCAGCCACTGTTTCATGAGGGTGGTTTAAATCTACTGTTACTTTGATTTGCATCTTGCCTTTTTGGGACAGAACGCCAACGGAGACCCGTCCGCAATCGAATAATTCCCGGCATGAAAGGTAAAATCGTGGCTCATATGAAACGGGTGGTGTTGGATGGTTTGGCCTATTCCAGGCAAGCTGGAAAAAAATTGCAAATAGGAGGACGCGCAAACGGACCCACTCATAATTTTTTGAATAGATTCTATCGAAGATGTCGTCATCATGCATCATTGTCATGGGATTATGCGCAGAATGGGCAACCAAGTACCAGTGGTCCGCTTTTCCTTTTGCATCACCAAAAATTTGAAAAATTTTTTCAGATACAGGAGTTGATACGACTTCGATCCCTCTTGTTTTTAGAAGCGCTCTCATCTTGCTTGCCGTCAACTTTGCTGGGACATAGACGCAGGAGGTCATCTCTGTCGTCTTTGCGAGCGTATGGAAAGGGAAGCTCTCTTGTAGAGTGCAGTCGATTGCTGGTGATAGAAGCGCCTTGTCTTTTTGACACATTTTTGTCACCCATTCCACGCCGCATACAGCTTCAAGTTGTTGAGGTCCAACCAGATCGATTTTTTGTAAATAGTCTGTTACAAGACTCACGAGGGGGGAGGGAAGAGGGATCACGCTACTTATCGTGTTACTGTACACAGAAGAGTTGCTTGTCCATTCGACAATCAGGGCCCTTTCCGGGTAAGATCGCGAGTAGCACAAATCGGCAAGAGAGATGCGTGCACGAGAAATGAGTTGTGAGAAAGAGGTCATTTTTAATCTTATACCTGTTTTATTTTTCAAAACATGATAAGACAAGCATATGAAATGGAAGAAGAACTTTTGCATTAACGTCTGGAAATTTCCTCATGACAAGAGGCGACCTATACTCTCAATTTTCTAGCGCAAGATGAAATATGGCTACTTGCTTATAGAAGCCTTTTGTAAGAAGGATTGCTAATGAAAAGC
>JBIOJU010000278.1:0-2106 GCA_044451165.1 Chlamydiales bacterium
CTCTGCACAAGAAGCTTAAAATCCAGACAACGCAAGACCTTATTGCCGCCTGCGAAGAGGGCAAAATAGCAAAACTTGCAGGTTTCGGGACGCGCACGGAGGAGAAGATCTTAAGCGCCCTTACGCAGATTAAAAGTTATGGAAAACGCGTCCTATTTTGGACAGCGCTGTAAGCGGCCAAGCCGATTTTTGAGGCGCTCTCAAAACTCAAAGAGGTTAAAAAAGTTGAAGTTGCTGGAAGCCTTCGAAGAAAATTGGAGACGATCGGCGATCTCGATTTTCTCGTCGCAACATCCTCACCAGAGTCTGTGGTCGACTGGTTTGTGACAGCACACTGGGTTGACTCGATCATCTCTAAAGGACCGTCGAAAGCATCGGTGAGGCTCAAAAAAAGCGGACAGCAGGCCGATTTGCGCGTTGTTTCTGAAGAGCAGTTTCCTTTTGCTCTCATGTATTTCACTGGATCCAAAGAACATAACATCCGCTTGCGACAGCGCACTCTCGCAAAAGGTTTCAGTTTGAGCGAGTATGGGTTTGAGGCTACAGATAAAAAAGAGGCTAAAAAACTTCCACAAAAGCTCTCGTCCGAAAAAGAGATCTACCACTTTTTGGGGCTTGATTTCATTCCGCCAGAACTTCGAGAGGATATGGGAGAGATCGCCGCAGCAGAAACAGGAAAGCTACCCCAACTTATACAAGAAAAAGATATCCGCGGTGTATTCCACACACACACGACAGATTCCGATGGACACAATACGTTAGAAGAGATGGCGCGTGGAGGAGAGCAGCTCGGATGGGAATATTTAGGGATTTCAGACCATTCAAAATCGAGCTACCAGGCAAATGGAATGGATCAGGAGCGCCTTTTTGCTCAGGTGGAACGCATCCATAAGATCAACCGCTCGAAAAAGTATTCTATCCATCTTTTTGCAGGGCTTGAGTGCGATATTTTGACCACAGGCGAGCTAGATTTTTCAAATGACATTCTCAAACAACTTGATTTTGTCATCATCTCGATACACCGCTCCTTTCAAATGGACGAAAAGAAGATGACAGCGCGCCTCATTAAAGGAATTGAAAACCCTTACACCACCATCGTGGGGCATCTTACGGGAAGACTACTTCTTCGCCGCGAACCCTATGCTTTAAATATTCCCAAGGTGATCGACGCTGCCATTGCAAATGGCAAAGTGATCGAACTCAACTGCCACCCGATGCGCCTCGATATGGACTGGCGGCTCTGGCACCATGCGAAAGAAAAAGGCTTGAAGTGCAGCATCAATCCCGACGCACATAGGGTCTACGATCTTCAATATTTTCGTGCGGGCGTCGGCTGCGCCCGTAAAGGCTGGCTCACAAAACAGGACATCATCAACACTCTCCCCCTCAAAAAAATGCAATCCTTCCTCCAAAAACACCGGATGAAATAACGACCGAGCACAAAAAAAAGAAAGAGTAGAGAAGCAAGGATCGGCCAGTAGGCCGGCAGGATCGCTGCTCACCGCAGCGGCACGATAGAGGAAAAGAATGCACCATATTCTGCCACGGCAGCTAGCCGTGATCATGCCCGCGAAGCGGATCTTTGCTTCCCTTCTTTTCCTATCTTTGAGTGGTTTGTGTTTTAAGGAGAGATTGTCATATGGTTTTTTGTATGACAAAAATTGCTGTTCAGAAACTGATACCTCCAAAGCTCACGCCGGAAACGATCGCACAAAAAATCGTCTCCACAAGACCAATGCGTGAAGGCAAGTTCAATATCTCCCTTGAAACATCTGACACCCAACGGATCGTCCATTGCTATGGGCATGGCGGGTCTGGTTGGGCGACACTCTTCGGTTCTGTAGAAAAAGCGATTAGATTATTTGAGGAGAGTTGCCCTGATAAAAAAGCAGCAGTGCGCATCGTTGGATCGGGCTGCATGGGACTTACTTCCGCCATTGAACTCTCAAGACGTGGCTATAAAATTGCAGGGATCACCACTAAAAGTCTCTACAATATTACCTCCTGGGATGCGGGTGGATATTTTGCTCTCGTTTCTATCAAAACCGCAGATGACGCACAGCTCGATCTACATGAGATAGGGATGCGTTCATTTTTGGTGTATCA
>JBIOJU010000279.1:0-2104 GCA_044451165.1 Chlamydiales bacterium
ACAAACGTACTTTAATATCTTGCTCAACTGGAATTGCATCATCTTCCCAATAAATTTTGCAGTAAACGTCCACTTGTAAATTAAAATCTCTTACTTTTGAAGGAACAAAACGTAACGGCTTGTCATCGTTTATCAATCCGCGCCGTAAAACCCTGTGGCTTTAGCCCTAGGGATAGAAGGCGCGTTCCTTTTAATGTGGCTTGGGAGGAGGGGTAACGTGGGAGATTGACACAATGTGCTTGAAGCTGTATGCTGTTCTCATGAGTGCTCAAGCATACAAATCGAAGCGCAACGTCTCCTACTCGCATAGGTATCACGTGGTCTGGTGTCCCCAAGTGTCAGCGCAAGGTGCCCATAGAAGGCAGAGCAGAACGCTTGAGGCACATCATTGCTAAGGGATGCTCCTGAGCATCCGGCAGAGCGAGTGCCGTTGGAAATCATGCCTGACCCACTGCATTTGCTGCTCGAGTGCGATCCCCAGTTCGGTATGCATCGGCGGCTGGTGCGGTTACTCAAAGGTCGCTCATCGCGGGTGTTACGCCAGGAGTTTCCGGTATTGAAGCGAAAACTTCCCACGCTGTGGACCACCAGGTCCTTCGTCAGCACGATCGGGGGAGCGCCAGCGCAGCTCATCAAGCACTCTATTGAGGACCAGAAGCATGTCTTCTCTGAAAGCTTACAAGTACAGATTGTACCCGAATAAGAAGCAGGCAGAAAAGCTGCACTGGACCCTGGATCGGGCCAGGGAACTCTACAATGCCGCCATCCAGGAACGGCGCGATGCTTATGAGATCAGGATCAAACGGCACCCGAACTATTATGATGAAGCGACTCGTAAGCACCTCACCCAACAACACGCTCTCACTTACACCCAGCAGGCGACACAGCTTCCAGAAATCAAAGAGGTGAGGCCAGAGTACAGCGACATTCACTCTCAGATCTTACAAGATGTCTTACGACGCGTGGACAAGGCATACCGGTCATTCTTCCGACGGATCAAAAAAGGGCAAACGCCAGGATATCCGCGTTTTCAAGGCTATGGGCGCTATGAGTCTTTCACATTCCCACAGTCGGGCTTTTCTTTGACTGTAGATAACCGAGTGTGTCTCTCGAAAATTGGGACCATCAAAGTGAAAATACCAAAGGGCAAGAAAGCTCATCCGCCGGTAGGCGAGATGAAAACCTGCACCATCAAACGAGAGGGAGAGCACTGGTTCATCGTGTTCACCTGTGAGGTGGAGCAAGAAGTCGTGTACCATCCATCGGAAGAAGCCGTGGGCATTGATCTGGGACTCTTGCACTTTGCCACCCTCTCTGATGGAAGCACGATTGAGAATCCACGCTATTTGCGGCAAGCCGAACAAAAGCTGAAGAAGCTACAAGAGGCGCTCTCCCGCAAAAAGCGAGGGTCAAAGCGACGGAGAAAAGCTGCGCTACGAATCGGCAAGGCTCACCGGCATATTCGTAATCAGCGGAAAGATTTCCATCACAAAGAGGCGCACCTGCTGGTCACACAGTACCAGACCATGGTATTTGAAAAGCTTGCTCCCTCCAATATGAGCAAGCGGCCAAAGCCCAAACAGGAGGAGACAAGCGGGCAGTACCTCCCAAACGGAGCCAGTGCGAAAGCTGGCCTGAACAAAAGTATCCTTGACGCTGGTTGGGGGCAATTCCAACAGATCTGTGAGAGCAAGGCAGCGTGCGCCGGTTCTCGCGTCCTGTGTGTTTCCCCCAAGTACACCAGCCAGAGGTGTAGCGATTGTGGCGCAATGGTCCAGAAAGAGTTAGGGGAGCGTTGGCATACTTGCTCCTGTGGCTGCTCTTTGGATCGCGACCACAACGCCGCGATAAACATCCTCCAGCTTGGATTGCAAGCTCTCAAAACAGAATCCCGCGCTCGGACGGAGCGCTCAGGGGATGCGCCTCTGAGAAGCCCCCGGCTTTAGCCGTGGGGAGTCGTCACAGTGTATCCCCAGGCTTTGATCTGAATACCTCTAGATTGATTTCTTTTTGTTTGATCATACTCTGCTTTCGAAACCTTGACGCTAGATACAGCATTAGGAATTACGATACTTTGAGAACCATCTAAAATTCTCTCATATAC
>JBIOJU010000280.1:0-2091 GCA_044451165.1 Chlamydiales bacterium
GATATAACTTTGTGCAAGTGGGACACCGAAATCATTTAATGTTTTTTGCCCCGCATGAAGAGCAAGAAGCGGATTTTTTTCAAAATTTTTAACTTTTTGATGGATGATTCTGTGCGGTATGCCAGTTTTCTCTACAAACTCATGAACCGCTGTGAGAGTGTGATCCTCTGACCCAGTATCGCAGATGCAGATGCAGTCGGCAATCTCTTCAATGCTCTCCAAACACTTCCAAATGACTGCGTCATCATTTTTTACCACGATACAGATACAGAGAGCGCCTGCGCCCTGTATCCCAAGGGCGAACCTTGGGAGAAGAAGGAGGAGTAGGGCAACGATAAGGTGTCGTAAAAGCATGCTGACAAAAATGAAGAATTGTAGAAATCTCTGCAAGAGCTATGAAGCGGTAGATGGTAATGATGAGAAGAGTTTTGTTGAGTGCCTGGCTTGTGATCGGATCTGTGCACCCAAGCTCAGCAGACGAGTTTGTGACAAATCCATTGAGAAGCGATGGTTTTGGCGCGCAGTTTCAGACGATCATCTATGCGATGGTTTACGCTGAGCTGAATCACCAAACGTTTTTATATTCTCCTTTCACAAGGATGGAACATAACTACGATAACGATCCCGACTTCATCAAAAAGAAGGAGCGGCTCGCCAATGTGATCGATTACTTTCCACACAACAACGATGTCGCTCTCCAAACAAAGATTAGCGCAAGAGATTTTGTGGTATTCTTTGATCAAAACATTTTGCACGGCATAGAGACGAGTGCGTTCAAAAAACTCAAAGAGATTTTCAGATTAAATAAAGACCGAAGTCTCTACTTCGATGACGAGCATCTGCATATCGCCGTCCACATTAGAAGATCTAACTCCCATGACAACCGAGTGGATGGAGCGGACACCCCCGATAGCGTTTATCTAAACATGATCAACAATCTACGGCAGAAATATTTCACGCAAAGACCCTTGTTTCATATCTATTCGCAGGGAAGACCAAAAAAATTTAGGAAAACCTTTGTAGGGGATGACATCCTCCTACACATCAATGAATCGATTGAAGAGACGTTCACATCGATGGTTCTTGCAGACGTGCTAGTCCTTTCTTGCAGCTCATTTAGTTACACGGCAGGTCTCTTGTCAAACGGCACTGTCTACTACATGCGCTTTTGGGTCTCTCCCTTGCCAAGCTGGATCGAATTTAAGCAATCATGAACTTACTTGGTACCCCTGTCTGATGGAGTGAGGGCGGCGCACTTCATCACCGCAAAGGAATTTTCAACGATCAAATATTGATAAAAAATTATTTTAATCGTAGAAGTACACAAGGGAGAACTATGCCTCTATTCTGGAGATTGGTGTGAAACGCTATCTGTGGCTGATTTGTAACGCGCTAGTCCCATGTGCTATTGCACATGGCTCTGTTGACGATAAAGCCCGCGATATTTCCCTTTTGGAGCAGCTGGAGGTCCAGGAGGGAGATGAGAACCATTATCTCGAGGTATTGAAAAGAGAGATCTCATCTTTTCCATCTCCCGATTCTTCCTCTTTATTTGTTCCTAGCAACTTGGAATGTGAAATTTCATCCGATGACACTGCAGAGCTTGTAGTTGAACTAGATCATGATTGGGAAAATACGATCAACGATCCAAAGACAACATCACCCTGGCGTTCTCAAAGAGGAGACGCTTCTTCTATTCAATTTGCAGAAAAAGTGGCGAAAGCGGCAGAGCTATCCTATTTTCAGAATAAATTTGAAGTTGAACCGCAAGAGCCACAAGAATTGATGAACCAGCTCGCGCAAGAAGTTGCTAGCAACGACTCTTCGGACTTTCTTAAGGAACCTCTCTCTTCAGATAGAGACGCGCAACTCGAAATTGAAGAGGAGGCTCTCTCTTTTGATCTGATACCAGCCAGTGAGTCGTTTGACTATTTAGAGGCTCAAATACCGAGTGCTGTTGTTGAAAATACGCAGAAGTGGGCCGCAGCAGATGAGACATCGAATGCAATCGCCAGTCAATTCGAAAGGGATTATCCGCCGCCTGTCGCCTATTCTTTCATTCCCAAACGTATCGATTTTCGACATGTGCAA
>JBIOJU010000281.1:0-2091 GCA_044451165.1 Chlamydiales bacterium
AGTTTTGCGCGCATCCGTTGCCAGGCGATTGCATAGATCTCTCTGGAGGCGCACGAGATCGGCGACCCCGTCTTTTAGCTCGTCGTACATCTGCCTTGAAGAGGTTGACGGGCCTGAGATGATGAGAGGTGTTCTTGCCTCATCGATGAGGATCGAGTCGACCTCGTCAATGATTGCAAAATAATGGCCGCGCTGACACTGCTCATCACGGCTTTGTGCCATAGAATTATCGCGCAAATAGTCGAAACCAAATTCTGACGCGGTCCCGTAGACGATATCCGACTCATACAGCCTCTTTCTTTGATGAGCTGGTGTGCTCGAGAGAAGAGGATGTACGCTTACACCCAGCCAGCGAAAAATCGTGCCAATCCATTGGCAGTCCCTTTCGGCGAGGTAGTCGTTGACCGTCACCAGGTGGACAGGTTTTCCGGTAAGCGCATTGAGGTAGAGAGGCATTGAGGCGGTAAGCGTTTTTCCTTCGCCCGTTTGCATCTCTGCAATGGCACCATAGTGCATGGCGATTGCGCCCAAAATCTGCACATCATAGGGGACCATGTCCCATTTCTGGTTATATCCAGAGACGTGCACATCTGTTCCGCATAATCTGCGACAGGCGTTTTTGACAACCGCGTATGCTTCGGGAAGCAGCTTGTCGAGCGGCTCTCCCTGAGCCAGCCTTTCACGAAACTCTGCGGTTTTTTGCTTGAGTTCGCTATCGCTAAGCGCCTTGAAGCGCTCATCCCAAACGTTTACTTCAGAGACCGTTTTTTGATAACGGGAGAGAAGGCGGCCTTGCGCTGTGCCAAATAATTTCTTTAAAATCCCTAACATCTTTACCTTTAGCCTGTATTGAATGAGAAAAGTAGGCGATCCTCTATTTTCCGGCAAGAGGCCATTTTAAAGCAAAGATTATAATTTTTTGTTTAAATCAATTATTTTACAAACAATTTTATACATTATTTTTGCATTTTGTATTATTAACTGATTGTTGTTTCTGATGTTAAATTATTCCATATTCCTGTATAAATATTACATTCATTTAAGAAGGAGTAATCTATGGCTTCGCGTGTAGAACCGGGAGCAAATTCTGTTCCTGTAACCCAGGCGGGTAATGTTGTAAGTTCGGGAACGGTAATTCGTGGAGAATTTCCACATCAGCGGGACGAGCTCCACTCAGCCCAGGGCGGGACCAGGCAAACGGGGTTCTTCGGTTCCGGGTGTATGACAAGACTATTCAATTTTCTAGGTCGGTGTCTGGGATGGCTTTGGAGCTGCTTATGCTGCAGAAGAGGCGCGGCTCGTAGAGAAGCTGCCCCAGTTCAGGTGGCGCATGGAGTTAATCTCAATCCGGGGAGGGCGCATGTGCTTCAAAGGGAGCCCGAAGTCAATGCACAAAATAGAAACAGGATCACAGCGCTTCATATTGCATGTGAGAAAGCGAATATAGACCAGGTGAAAGCTCTTTTAAACACTGGAGCCAACGTCATTGCGCAAGATAAACAGGGTAAAACGCCTCTTCACCACCTATGCTCGTCGCGTGGCGGATTGAAGACAGCTGATAGGAAATTGCTCGGCATACCATTCGATTCCCCAGACCACCCCTCTCTCGGGATTCTTCTCCTTTTACATGAAAAAGGGGAAATGAACATCCACATAAGAGATAATCAGGGGAGGACGCCCCTACATTATGCAGCAGAAGCAGGCAAGGCCCACCTAGTTACGGCTCTTCTGCAAAAATGCCATGCGGAAGTCAACGCGCTCGATCGGAAAGGCGCAACACCCCTCAATCTCGCCATCGCCAAAGGGAGAAAAGAGGTCATAGCGATCCTCGAAGGTTGTGGAGCAAAGAATGAGGGGCCGGCGCGCGCACCTGCAAAAAAAAGACGGGAGCTTGCGTTCCCAGCCCAACTAAAAACACCCACACCTCCTTCAGAAGAAGCGTCTGATACCGAACAAGAGGCTTCGGGTACTGATTACATCAAAACAGCACCTCTTCCAGAAGGTGCACTTGACCAAATCGGCGATTGATACCAAAATAGCCCACTTTATGTTAATTAAACGAACGCTCTTATTCTCGCTTCTTTGCCCTAT
>JBIOJU010000282.1:0-2058 GCA_044451165.1 Chlamydiales bacterium
GTCTATAGCCATTCGGTGTTAAGGACAGCACTCCTTCCTACCTTTATCGAAAAGGATGGACAGCGCGGACCCGATATCAGCGGATTAACTGCTGAGGATTGCACCTTCAAAACGTACAAGTGGCAAAACATCGATACCGATGAGCTTACAAGAGTAGAAGAGAGTGTGACAGAAGAGTTGCAAAAGCATAGGGTTTATCTGAATGGTACAATTCAAAATGCAGATGAGTATGTCGAGGAGATCGTCCGCGGTTTCAAAATGATGTACGCCTTTGTACGAGAGAAAAAAGAGCTTTTTGTCCGGGAAGGGGGATGGATCGATCGTTTTGCAAAATCTCCTGTGCGCATGGTGGTGCGTGCCACCAGGCTCTATGCATATCTTCTCGACAGGCTCACATCACCTCAGATGATTCTTCATACATCAGAAAGAGAGAAGGAGCTAGAAGTTTTGAACAGGCTTCTCCTAGAACCTGGACTTCGCCATCTTGTTCCGCTAGTGGAAGAAGAGAAGCGCGCCATTTTACAGGGCGACGTTCCTTTTTTCATCACCTATCCTAGAGAGACCCATCTCTATTCAGGCAGCCACTTTGTGTTGCACGGCTGTTTAGATGGAAATGCCTACACCGGTGCCATTAAACGCATCAAAGAGATGAGTGACGAAGAGTGTGAAATACAGCAGAGTTTTATTCGCAAAGCCTTTTATGCAAAACAGGCTGGCTTCCACTCCAAAGAGGAGCGTGAAATGCTGCCTTCACTTCCTCTCTTGGATGATTTGAAGAGAGAAGAGGAGGTCTTAGATGAGGTGAAAGCAATTGCAAACTCCCTTCTTACAAATGCTCTTCGTTCGAAGAACGGGGCACTCGGCTGGATTAGCCTGGAACCTAATCCCTTGTATGGCAGGTTTGAACTGCAGCCCGTGAGCGATTCTTTTTACAGTGGAAAGGTGGGCATCGCACTTTTCCTTTCGGCGCTCTATTCCAAAACAAAAGAAGAGAAGTGGAAAGAGGAGGCGCTGAATGCGCTTCGTAGCGTACGCACGGCACTGGGCAAAGGTCATGGTGCGCGCCTTGCAAATGCGCTCGGCATTGGAGGGATGTCAGGGGCGGGCAGCGTGATTTACGGGTTTTGTAAAATCAGCGCGCTCCTACAAGAGCCTGTGTTAATTAAAGAGGCATCAGAGCTTGCTCTCTCCATTACCGATCGACACATCGAACAGGACAAGGCGTATGATGTCATCGCAGGAGGAGCAGGGCTCATTCTCGCGCTTCTTACCCTTTGGGAGATCACGCGAGAGCAGAAGATGATGGACCTTGCTCTTGCGGTTGGAGAGCATCTTGCGGCCAAGGCAGAAGAAACTGAAGAAGGAGGCATTGGTTGGAAACAGCGCGATGGGTTATTTATGCTCGGCTTTTCACATGGAAATGCGGGAATTGCCTACGCCCTTCTTCGACTGGCGACCCTTGCACAAAAACCTGAGCTTTTTGATCTTGTCCACCGCGCACACGCGCACGAAAGGGCGCTCTTTTGTCCCGACCGAAAAAACTGGCCTAGGCTTGATAGTAGCGAGATACGCTCGTTTCCAGTGCAGTGGTGTCATGGTGCAGTTGGCATCGGGTTTGGCCGCTTAGGCGCCATACATTTGCTGGAAGATCCGTATCTCTTGAATGAGGTGGAAGCCGCCCTGCAAAAGACCGAGGAGAACCTCTTTTTGAGTAATAACCTCAACTTGTGCTGTGGAAGTGCTGGCAAGCTCGAATTTTTACGTTCTGCTCATGCACATTTCCCGCATGTAGAAAAGACGATCCCTCGCATGATCTCGTCGCTCATCACCCACTACAAAAATCGTCCTCCTGGCTACTTTGATCCAAGCTTCATGCAAGGAGCATCGGGGGTGGGGTATACGTTGCTAAGAACGCTGGATAAAGAAGGGGTGCTGCCGCAGGTGCTGCTCATGGAGTGAATTATTGGTATTAAAGTCAGAAGGCAGAATGCAAAATGCAGAAGTGAAGAAAGGGAGGGGAGAGAAGAAGTGATGAACGATGAGTGATGAGTGTTGAAC
>JBIOJU010000283.1:0-2056 GCA_044451165.1 Chlamydiales bacterium
CGCCCGGTTTTGCTGTTTTTTGCTTGAGAATTAGTAAGCTCATTCATACTCGCATTTTCTCTCAGTGGTTCGGATATTTCGCTGATGGCAATCTCAATCAAATGTTAACTCTGCAGCAAATGCCTATCTATCAACAAGACTGGATAGGTATGTGTATACAGTCCATATCTCTTCGTTATACTAGTAATTGTTGCTTCTCCTTTCCTTTCCCTTCCAATCTCCACATCTCACTTGTAAACGCTTTCTTTTTTTAGGTTTGAAACTTCTTGATAAAGCTGGTAAATTACAATTCCTAGACTGTCCTGGTAATCATATGGTAAAATAGATCCCCTCAGCCTCTTTTCTCGATATCTTTTCTCGCTCGATGCCTTTTCTTTTCTGCTTTTTCTTTTGTGATTTTCATGCACTCGTCCTTGCTGGCTGAGCTGAGCGTGTGTTCACTCTTGTCTCAGCAATTTACTCTTGATTGGTTTACTACAAATGTTGTCACCCCCTTCCTCAACAATACTTTGAGCGAGTTCTAAAGTAAAGTTGAGTAAGTTTAGGTGTCGCCACGCCCACAGTCAAATTTGTCCGCTTGATCTTCGCGTCTTCATAAAGTCAATTCATTGTTTGCTTGCTTTGAAGAGTTCACTTGCACGATACCTTTGAGGGAGGAGGTCTAGAAAGTGATGCCTCCTGGTTGCTCCTTTCAGGATGGAATCCGCGCTTTCTCTGCGGAGAGGCGTCAATGCCCGTGAATCGAGACTTCGATTGCGTAAACTTGCGAAGAAACCACCGCGCTGGTCCCTCGATACGATGGTAAGCTTCTTGGTTTTGTAAGACCTGTTCGCCTTGCTCATGTTGCCACAGATAACAATTCGATCGACTTATTCGAGTCACTCACCCGCAGGTATTTGCGAGCAGCTGTTACACTAGCGATTAGTAGACTAAGTTTTAGACTTGTCTACGAAGTTTGATCCCTTTCTAGCAACTTGCAGCGGTGTTGCACTTCACATCGATCATCAGTAAGGTTAGCTTTATTGTGCGTTCTGAGAGTCCTGTTTGTTCCTGTTAGCTTGCTTTAATAAATGATCTCCGTTCTGCATATTTAATCCACGATTGCGACGTTTGCTGCCGCACCCATCAGAACACCTGCTCGATTGCCTCTCATTCTTCAGTCTTGGTATATGGAACCAAGGGAAATGAACGTACTCATAAAATAAAGAGTGTCATATTGAAGGCTAGCTCAAAAAACAAGTCTTACACTTAAAGGACCTCAACGCCCCATCGGCACGTTCCCACGATATAATATGATGCTTGCGCAGGTGCCCAATGCGAGACAAAGCCTCCAACAATCGCTACCGAAGTTGGATGCATCTCCGTAGCGTATTTCTTATGCACACGTTAATGTACATGATGCTGGGCCAAAAGAAATGAAAGGCTAAACGAACTGAAATCGTGTGCAATCATTGAAAACATTATTTATTTGTCATTCCTGAAACAAAAGAGCTTAGGCACCATGCAAAGGCATAGCTGCATACATCGGATGAATTGTTCGCTTTCCCCTGAGAAGTTATAAGAGAAAACAGAATAGAAATAGAACAACCTAGAAAAGATCTAGGGACCTGCGCGGTGGATTTGGGCCAGCATGTTTCTTTCCAACAATCGATGATGTCATGTCTGATGAGAAAAATCCGCCATAAAAAATAAGGAAAGTGATCAATAGAGAAAGCTTAGGAGATAGCTGGGGTACAATGGGGTTGTTAAAGCTGAATCTGCAGCTGCATAGCCTGAGGAAAAGTGCGCGATTTCTGCGGAGAATGGCGGACAGGGCTTCGAGCCAAAAAATCACAGGCGTGGCGACACCTAAATTTGATGAACGCAAATTACGGTCCGTGGCTATATAGTCGCTGAATGCTCAAACTTGTGAGTGATCTCATCCGCAAGCAAGGAACAAAACAGCAGAATGAAGAAAGAGTCACGGAAAGACATAGAAAAGTAACACCAGATCGGAAGTGAACAGTGTACAAGGTGTATTTAACAGAGGCAGTACAAGAGACTAGAAACATAGAAA
>JBIOJU010000284.1:0-2053 GCA_044451165.1 Chlamydiales bacterium
CCCCTTTAGTGTGCATGTAAATAGCTTGTCGTTTTCATCCACAAGGATGCCGTCGGCAGAGATCGCGAGAACTCTTCCTAGCAGGAGATTTTCTGGAGCGGGTTGTGTCCGTTTTTTTAGCTGATCTTGATCGGTTTTTTTAAATTTGGAACGATCTTTGCGGGAGGCGATCTTTCTTTGCTTGCGATACTGTTTTCTATCTTTTGCGTGAAACTCTTCCTCGAGTGAGAAGTGACGGTCACTCATAATGTCTCCTGAGAAGGTACATTAAAATGCCTCCTGCGATGGCGACGTTGAGCGACTCGCTCTTTTCTGCTAGAGGAATCGAAACCGTTGTGGCATCGCGCGCCGCGAATTTTATCCCTTGTGCTTCACCGCCGAGCACAAGAATGATGGGTGGTGTGATTTTCTCATCTTCCACATTTTTGCCATCCATGTCCGCCAAAAGAACAGAGAGCTTCTCCTTGGCGATCAGCTTTGCAAGATCTTCATTACTCCCTTCGACAATGGGTAGATAAAAGGTAGCCCCTTTGGCTGCTCGCAGCGCCTTTTCGCTGAAGGGATCGGCAGAGCCAAGGGTAAGAAAGACACCTTCCCAGCCGAGCGCAAGTGCTGAGCGAATAAGCGTACCCAAATTTCCAGGGTCCGAAACACCGTCAAGCGCGAGGAGAAATTTTTTGCCGCTGAGAGTTCCGCGCGCAGGGAGGGCGATCTCCGCTGCATAAGGCTCCGGCTGTTCGAGGGCGGTAATTTTTTTTAGGATTGCAGGCGTGACCGCAAATATTTCATCAGAAGAAACTTCCAGCGGCGGCGCTCCCCGCTCGACGATCAGCGTTTTGAGTGGGAAGTCGCGTGCAAGCTCTACAATTATTTTTTTTCCTGCGACAAGTACCCTGTTTTGAGCCCTCCGGAAGTCACGGCTCTTTCTTAATTTGGTCAAATATTTAACAATAGGGTGTTGGAGGCTGGAAATTTCTCTAGGCATATTTAAAAATGATGACAAATTCTCGATTCTCAAACAAGAGTTCCCTCGCAAAACGCGTGCTTCTCCTCGCGTTCTTTCTGGTAGTTTTGCCTCTCCTCATCTACGGAATCATTCTTTTTTATGAAGATGTGACACTTTTTACTGCTATTCCTGAAGAAGACGCATGGAAAGTTTCCAGAGAAAAGCTTTTTTTTCATTTATCACTGCTATTCGCCCTCATTTTTGTTGTCGGGGGTTTTCTCACCTGGTGGATCACGAAACGGATGGCGCGTCCTCTGAAAATGCTCACCCGCGCGATGGAACGTGTAGGAGAAGGGCACCTTTCCACACGTTACGAAAAAGACCTTTTGGGTTTTGAGATTAATTTGCTTGGAGAGCAGTTTAACCAGATGGTCGCGAATTTAGTGCGCTACATCGAAGAGATCAGGCAAGAAAAAATCATGAAAGAGATCTTCAGGAATGAACTTAAGATAGGACATGAGATCCAGAAGCAGATTTTTCCTCAGGAGATTCCGACTGTTCCTGGTTTTGATATTGGTGTGAGTTTTCACCCTGCACTCGAAATCTCCGGCGATTTTTATGACCTATTTGCGCAAGGTAGCTCTCTCATCCTTACGCTGGGAGATGCGTCTGGAAAAGGCATTCCTGCTTCTCTTTATGCCCTCCTTCTTAGAAGTTTTTTGAGAGCCGGTTTTTATAGAGGAGAAGAGTCGCTCTCAAAAGTGGTAGAAGAGGCCAACGCCCTGTTTTGCAAAGACACCAGGGATTCGGGATTTTTCTCCACCGCGTGGGTAGGTAAAATAGACCTCGACACACACGTGTTGCACTATCTCTCCTGCGGTCATCTCCCAGCTCTACTCGTGCGGCAAAGTGGGGAGATAGTTGAGCTTGCCACGAGGGGGATCGCTTTTGGCGCTCAGGAGGAGATCCAACTGGTATCAAAAACATGCACATTAGTGGAAGGGGATCTCCTCGTGATCTATTCCGACGGATTCATCGAAGCACACGACCCCGAGCAGAATATGTTTGGGCAAACCCGCCTCACGGAAGCGATTCTCGAGGTCAAAG
>JBIOJU010000285.1:0-2047 GCA_044451165.1 Chlamydiales bacterium
ATATTGTGGTGCTTGTCATTGCGGGAGACGAAGGAATACGCACACAAACGTTAGAAGCTTTACAACAGGCGCAAAAAGCAAGCGTCCCGATTGTCGTTGCCATCAACAAGTCTGACAAACCCAATTTCAATGCAGAAAACGTCTATAGGCAGCTCGCGGATCATAATCTTTTGCCCGAAGCATGGGGTGGCTCTACTATTACCGTTAATTGTTCTGCCTTAACAGGCGCAGGCATCAAAGAACTTCTAGAGATGCTAGCCCTCCAAGCAGAAATTTTGGAACTCAAAGCCAATCCCCACATGCGTGCTCGCGGCACTGTGATCGAGTCAGAAATGCATAAAGGAATGGGCCCTGTTGCCACACTTCTGGTGCAGAATGGCACGCTCCACATTGGAGATGCGATCGTCTTCGATCAGCCTTGGGCTCGTGTGAAAACGATGCACGATGAATTTGGCAAAGAGATGACAGAGGCGGGACCTTCTTCTCCTGTTAAAATCACAGGACTTTCTGGCCTTCCAGAAGCAGGTAGCGAGTTCATTGCTGTTAAAGATGAAAAAGAAGCGCGCGACGTCTCTTATGAGCGCACACTCGACAAGAAGCACGCTCTTCAGCAGCCTTCAAAACGCACCTCTTTGGAAGCTCTTTTAAAACAGAATGGAGAGACCGTTGTAAAAAAGACGCTCAACTTGATTCTACGTGCAGACGTGCAGGGCTCGCTCGATGCGCTTAAAAATTCGATCATGAAAATTGTTTCTAATAAAGTTGATGTCAACATTATCTCGGCAGGTGTAGGAGAGATATCTGAGTCGGATGTAGAGCTTGCCGCCGCATCAAAAGCGCCGATTATTGGATTCCATACAAAAATCGGAAGCAATGCAGATCAGCTGATCAAAGAGACCAAAGTGGTTGTAAGAACACATGACATCATCTATCACGCAATCGATGATATCAAAGCACTCATGCTCGCACTCCTCGATAAAATTGCTCAGGAAAATGACACTGGAAGAGCGGTGGTGAAGGCGATCTTCAAAGCTTCTCAACTCGGCATCATTGCAGGCTGTATGGTAGAAGAAGGTACGATCAAGCGGAACAATCACATTCGGATCGTGCGCAATAAAGAAGTCATCTGGAAAGGTGCGATCTCCTCTCTCAGACGCGTCAAAGAGGATGTGCGCGAGGTAAGCAAAGGGTTTGAGTGCGGAATTGTCCTACAAAACTTTGCCGAAGTCAAAGAGGGCGATCTTCTCCAAGCTTATGAGATCACCTACCTCCAGCAAGAACTATAAGAGACCTAATGCCAAAAAAACGGGTTGATCGTCTTAACTCTCTTCTGCAAGAGGTCTTATCCGATGTGATCCGCAAGGATGTGCGCGATCCAAGGGTTGCCGCCATTGTAAGCATCACGCGCGTTAGCATCACAGCAGATCTCCAGCACGCCAAAGTATTCATCAGCGTGATCGGCACTCCCAAACAAAAAGAAGACACCGTAGCCGCACTTCAATCGGCTGCAGGGTTTATTGCCATGACTGCCTCAAAACAGGTTGTGATGCGCTACTTTCCAGAGCTCTCTTTCAAGCTGGATGATACCGTCGAGGAGCAGATGCGCATCGATGCGCTTTTGCACAAAATCCACGAGGAGAAAAAAGCAAGGCAGCATGATGACGAGCATGAGTGAGGGCATTTTACTCGTGGACAAGCCCAGAGGAAGAACCTCTTTCAGCCTTATCCCCTTCCTGCGCAAACGCACAGGAATAAAAACCATTGGACACGCTGGCACCCTCGATCCCTTTGCAACGGGTGTGATGGTACTACTCCTTGGAAAAAAATTTACAAGGCGAGCAGAACAATTTCTTGCGGATGAGAAGGAGTATCACGCGACACTTTTTCTCGGACAGGCGACGGATACTTTTGACTGCGATGGAAAAACTGTTGCAACGTGCGATAAAATTCCCACTCTTTCGGAAGTAGAGACGTGTATCAGAAAATTTCAGGGTTCTCTTTTGCAGATCCCGCCGATGTTTTCAGCAAAAAAAATCCAAGGCAAAAA
>JBIOJU010000286.1:0-2041 GCA_044451165.1 Chlamydiales bacterium
CAATCAAGATCACACTCTTCCGTACACATCTTCGACGCGAACGATATCATCTTCGCCAACATATTCCCCTACCTGGACCTCAATGATTTCGAGAAGGACCTTTCCAGGATTTTCTAGCCTATGCATCGTGGATTTAGAGATGTAGATGCTCTCATTTTCATGGAGCAGGGTCTCAGTTTCACCGATGGTGACTTTTGCTGTCCCTTTCACCACGACCCAGTGTTCACTTCTGTGATAATGCATTTGAAGGCTCAGCCTTTGGAGCGGCTCTACGATGATCCGTTTAATTTTGTATCGCTCACCCTCTTCCAAGACGGTAAATTTTCCCCATGGACGATGAGCTGTCACGTGGTGGAGAGCCTCTTTATTGTTTGTTTTTTTCAGATGCTCAACAACTGCTTTAACGTGTTGCGACTCCCCCTTTTTTCCGATGCAGAGGGCATCCTCCGTTTCCACAATAAAAATATCCTCTAAGCCGATGGTTGAAATAAGCCTTTTTCCGCCCACGATGAGGCAATTTTTTGTACCCACAGCATGGATGTTGCCGATCTTGACGTTTTGATCCGCATCTTTGTCGTGCATCTCATAGACGCTATCCCATGAGCCCACATCAGACCAGGTAACATCCAAAGGAACCAGACCGAGGGATTTAGACTTTTCAAGAAGGGCATAGTCGATCGAGATTTCTGGCATGTCGGAAAAGTGGCTCACCATGTCTTTAAAGGAGTGCGAACAGAGCGCGCCAATTTGAGGCGCATATTTTTTGATCTCTTGCAAGAATGTCTGCACGTGAAAGACAAAAATTCCAGAATTCCAGAGATAGTCGCCGCTCAGCAGGTACTCTCGCGCTGTCTCAAGATCTGGCTTTTCGACAAATGCTTCAACCACCTCCCCTTTTGACTTGATGTAGCCGTAGCCGGTTTCTGGTTTATGCGGCCGTATCCCAAAAACAACATGCTTTTTCTGTTTGGAAATTTTTTCTGCCTGCTTAAGTCCTTCCAGAAAAACATTTTCTGGCGACAGGAGATGGTCTGAAGCCGAGACGACAAAGCAGTCGTCGCCCTTCACATCCATAAACTCTTGCATGTATTTCACAGCAAGGGCAATTGCTGGCGCTGTATTTTTTCTTTCTGGCTCGACGATGATCGCCTTTTCAAGCTTTGGATCGATCTCGACCACCTGGGTTTTAACGAGATGATAATACTCCTGGTGGGTCAGGATGAGAAAATCTTCGGCAGGAAATGCAGGGTAAAACCGTTTTACAGTTTTCTGTAGAAGAGAGAGTCCATCACCAAAATGAAGAAACTGTTTCGGAAAAGCCTGTCTAGAGAGGGGCCAAAGACGAGTCCCGCTGCCGCCGGCTAGAATGATGATTTTCATAGAACTCCTGGAGTTTTCTTTTCACATACGCGTGAAATTCTCTCTTGAAGCGCTCCTCGTTAAAGAACTCCGCGTGACTTTTGATCAATTGAGGGTCAAACCGCTCTTGCGTCTGCTCAAACTCTTCGATTGCAACTGAGAGGCTCTCTACCGTCTGGTCGGGAAAAAAGAGACCTGTTTTTCCATCCGCAACGATCTCAAGAGCAGCACCTCTTCCCAAGGCAATCACAGGCGTCCCCGCAGCTTGCGCTTCGACGAGAACAATACCAAAATCCTCCTCAGCCGCAAAGACAAATGCTTTTGCCTTGGCGTAATACTCGCAGAGCAGGCGATCACTCACGTGCCCCAAGATCTCGATATTTTTTGCCGCCTTCTTTTTCACCTTTGCCATCTCGGGCCCATCGCCAATTACAACCAGCTTCTTATCTGGCATCTGAGAAAATGTCTCGACGATCAGATCGATCTTTTTATAAGGCACAAGACGAGAAGCGGTGAGATAAAACTCTTCCTTCTGCGCAAGGGTAAAACGATGCGTCGCGACAGGTGGGTAGATCACCTCTGCTTCACGCCCGTAGACCTTGCGAATTCTTTTTGCAATGTGTTTAGAAATAGCTATGAAATGATCGACACGGTTCAAAGAGGTGATATCCCAAGACCGCAA
>JBIOJU010000287.1:0-2002 GCA_044451165.1 Chlamydiales bacterium
CTGAAGTTTTATCTGGAGTGACACAGGGCGGACAGGCTGAAGCGCAAATGAGAGAGAGGGCCGTAAACATCTTTAATGAAAGAGTGCGCCCAATTCTCGAAGCACTTCCACCGGTTGGCGCTCCTATGCCCGTACCAACTCCAGCTCAACCAGAACCCGCGTAAGAGGTAAATTATGGCTGTCTCATTTTCTGCAGAGTATCTTTTCCGAGGGGCAACGGTTTTATCGAACACACCTCCTGAATACAATCCATCTCTTACTCGCAATTTTGGAGATCAGGTAAACGTTCATGAACACCCCAACGAACTTCTTGCTGCTTTGCGCGCGGTCTACTCGCTTGGTGTCTCTCTCATCGCCCCTTGTGGTGTTGCCTATCATGCGGGTGCTGCAGGTGTATGTAAGCTGCAAACGTTATGGCGAAGTGATGTAGGGGTATTGAACTACCAAGTGCAGGCGCATCTGGAGGCTGCAAAGTGTGATGCGCTGGCGTTTATGGTGACGGCTGGCAGTATGTTTCAAGTGGCGATCCTAATCACGCTCGTTGTTGCTCCAAAATTTCTGTTTTCTCTCCCGATCATGATGATCGTGCCATCGCTTGCACTGACCGCATTCCACGCATTTGTCATCACAAGACGCGGTTTCTCTCTAGATTTTCTCATTAGGTCCTTGCTGCCGCTCGACTTCGCCAGGAATCCATTGCTATTTTACCGGCTTCTTTCCGAGGAGCAGGAGCGCTCCTACCGCGCACGGTTCATTTATCAATATTGGGTAAAAGCCGGCGTCGTTGTGGACCGCCCTCTTAACGAAGCAGAGGCTCAAAGAATTTATGAAATTGAAACAGGCGCGCACTACGGAAATCCATTGTTGTCGACACTTATAACAACACATCGAGAGCTTTTACATTGGGGCAGAATCACACCTGCATGGCAGGCCCGCTCTGAGGCGATCGTCGCTCAAGGACAAGCCATCAACGCAGCGTGGAATGGTGCCGTGACAGCGGAAAGTCCTCCCCAAAATGCAACTCTTCTCTCTGGTGCATTGCAAGCAATCAGAGAACGCGCTCTTATCCGCATTCAGCCACATCTAGATCGTATCCATAATGCTCTACCGCCCGTAGCTAGACAGGCGGTCGCCGCTCAACCAGAACGAGGGTAAGAAAAACAGCATGGCTATAGCTTTATCATTTTCTGCAGAGTATCTCTTCCAAGGCAGCAAAGTGTTGGGATTCACGCCGCCGCTTGTTGATGTCGCAGGGTGGGACAACGACCGTGGCAATGCGGAAAAACTTTTTGCGGTTGCACGTGGTGTCTACTCGCTCGGTCTTCTCATCATCGCACCTATTGGAGTAGTTTATCATTTTGCTCTTGCCGGGTTTTATGATTTGCGAATCCGTTGTGGAGATGAAGCAGCGATACTTGCTCTGCAGTGCCTTGCACATTATAGAACCGCCATTGTCGATCTCGGCGCTTTTTTGCGCACTGCATCAGGCCCCGCCCTCATCGCGTTTCTCATCACATCCTTTATTGTTTTGAAATATCTGCTGACCCTCCCTCTCTTTATCTCTCTTCCTGCATGTGCGATTTGCGCCCTCATCGGATATCTCGCTGTCGATTTTTGCCTTGATTTTGCGCCTCTTATTACCCAAGAGTTTCTCGCGACAATCTTTTTGCCTCTTGCCTATGCGAAAGATCGGCGCTACTTTCTAGATCTCGTTAGAGACGATGCGCCACAGCACTCGATTTACCTTGCCTATGAATATTTTAAACAATACGTACGAGCGGGCATTGCAGAAAATCGTCGTCTTAATCCAGATGAAATAGACCTAATTTCGGCGAATGTTGAAAGAAGGAATCAAAGAATTTTCAGAAATGTACCCATTCTCAACTCCATAGAGGTGCCGGACTTTCTCTTCCGGTGGGGAGGCATTAGGCCCGCATACCATGCGCGCGTGGGTGCACTTCTCGCACAACAAGCAAATATCAGTGACGCTTGGCGCGAGATC
>JBIOJU010000288.1:0-1991 GCA_044451165.1 Chlamydiales bacterium
CAAACTGAGTGTGGGTTTTGGGTCAATGCAGGAGTATCTCCCTTTCCAGATTGTATCGATGAAGAAACAGATCTAAACAAGCAATGTGCATACACTCAGATTTGGAGAATGAGAGCGTTTTGCGAACAAAACGGCCAAGACGCTGCCGCAGCGTAGGCTCTCTGTCCTTCCGGGTGAAAGTGGTCCAAAAATTCATGCACCAGCTCCAAGTAAAATGCGCATACGAAGATTATAGCGATTACGATATCCATATGCTTGTCTCATCATCGCTTTGGTTCGATTATTCTTTCCTTCGACAAAACCGTTCGAAACGAGTATGGGCAAAAAATGGAAAAATGCGAGAATTTCGTGTCTCCAATTCTTAAAAGGAGAAAGAGCATCTTGAAGAGCATCAGGCCCCTCTTTCCGCACTTGCATGATCCAGGCATCAAGTTTTTGAGCTGCGTCCGCACTCGTTGCGGTGGCATACCAGGTGCGCAATGCTTCTTTTAACTGCCATGCCTTTTCAAGAGCGGGTAGTCGAGCTCCAATCCTTTCTCGTTCTTGTGTTTCTTTTTCTTCTAAATCCTCTTTCGCTCTCAGAAAGAGATGTTGCTTCCCATGCAGGAGCACGATTCCTTCTTTTTTGTGCGCCCAACTCGAAAGTACTTTCCGAAACGCTTTCATGATATGTTGAATCACATGAAAATGATCGACCACGATTTGCGCGTGTGGCAATACAGCCTGAACTGCTGGACGAAAAGATGCACTCATATCCATACTGACTGCTTTCACCGCATTCGGATTATCTAATCGCTCAAGCAATTTCACCACTTCATCTTTCTTCCTACCGCTACTTACTTCTACTACATCCCTCGACTCTAGATCACACAGGATCGTGTCATATCGATGCCCTTTTCGCAGCGCAAATTCATCGATACCCAAAATCTGTGGTGTTGGTAACTTTGCTTGATCATCTAAAGTACGCCCTTTTTCTCCCAATTTCTCCTCTATCAATGCAGAGAGACAGCTCTGCACGAAACGCGTGCCTACTTGCATTTCTTGCGCTACATGCGTTATTGGTCGTTGACACGCCTGTGTTGCTATCTCATGCCGAAACCTCTCTGTTGTCCTTTTGTACCTGCCACACGAGCTGTCCGTTTCTGTGAACAGTCGCCCACATGGCGCACAACGAAATCGTCGTTTGTGTAGAACCAGAGCAACACGATAGGTACTGAGCATGACATCTCTTTTCTCTCTCATCCGACTATCATGTCTCTTTTTGCTCAATGTGCCGCAGATCGGGCAGACCGCGCTCTCTTCTCTTGCTCTTACCTGCACCTCAATACATCCGTTTGCTCGAATGCATTGACTCACTATCTCGAATTCTGGCAGATCCAGAGGCACGATGATCCCTTGTTTTGGCTCGCACTCTCTTCTTTCTTGCTCATCTATGATATGCTTTTCTCGCATCGCTTGTCCTTTGTTCGATTTAGGATTTGTTTTCTCCTTTATCGAACGAAGAACAAGTTCGTTGCCTTTTTCTTCGCCCTTTTTTCTTACTCTTCCTCAGCTTTCACCCGGAAGGACAGAGACCCGTGGAAGATTGGTTTATTGCCCCTCATCACTCCCAGGATATGGCAAAGGCCCTGCATGCAGCAGGTGTCCCTGTTACCCTGGTGATGGTGCAGAACGATGAGCATGGTCTGGCAGTGCCCCCTCCGGGAAAGGTCGAACAACCCAGCCCTGATACGCTGATACAGATGGTTACAAACTTTTTTGTCAAGACGTTGGGCTAATAATCGTCATGAGATAAGGAAAAAATTGCTATCTGCTGGCTCAATCTGGCGCTGGAAGTTTGTGGGTCTCCATCATTCCGGGAGAAGATCAAGTTGACACGAGCAGACTTCGACGAGTTCGCGTGGTAGAGCCCCGCTAACTGGTGAAAAAGTCAGGAGGACTTGAAAAAGCAAGCGTCCAGTGACATGTTGTAATAATGAAAAACACAACAG
>JBIOJU010000289.1:0-1986 GCA_044451165.1 Chlamydiales bacterium
GTGGCAGATACGCGCCTACGGCCTTCTTCCCAATATTCCATGGAAAGAGAAAAACCTCTCCTATTTTGAGAAAAAATTGAAGATGACGGGCGAAAGCTATCTCCTCACCTTCGCGCAGCTACGTGAAGAGACCGGGGCCTATTTCCTACATTTACAATAGACAGATCATCTTCAACAGAAGGTCAAAATTGTCGACAAACTGGGAATTGCGCATGAGCTCGATCTGGACCAAACCGGATTTATTTTGCAGGAAAGAGCAACACTTGCCTACCCACAGTTTGAGCAGTGGATCGAGCAGAAAGACCTCTCTTCCGCCCAGAAAGGAATTACCTCTTTGATCTTCCTCATCAAAAACCGCCTTGAAAAGGAGATTGCGGATAGGGACCCGCTCATTCGTACCAACATCGGCTTTATCGAAGGGAAAGCGCATTTTCTAGACCTAGGCCCCTTTTCCAAAAATTTAATACATAAATCTCCTCTGGAAAAACGGCAAGAACTGGAGAAGATCACCCATAGCTTTAGGGGATGGCTGAGAGAAAAAGAGCCCGAACTCGCCCTATTCCTTGATGAGGAGATCCGCAAAGCCCTATAATTACAGGAGAAAAAAGAGTAAGAAGCAGAGAGAAAGAAGCAAAGTTTGACTGGACAAGATGACAATATTGAAAAAATTGAAGTTGTTGTGGATTGCGCTGGGGTTTATTGCTGTCGAGCGATTTTGTCATGTGCAGACTGCTGGATTTCGCCTCAGTAAAACACACTCTGACTTTGTGTATGAGAGCAGTTGTGCTAACGAAGAGATGGAAGCGCCTGCACTGTTTGACCAGGCCTTTACATTTTTGGGAAGTGGGGTGCAGTGCTACGCTTTTTTAAGCGAGGATGGAAAAACAGTTCTCAAGCTTTTTAAACACTATCATAACATGCCCATCGAAGGATTTTTCAAAGAGTTGCCGCTTCCTGCTCTTCTCCACAAGTGGCGTGCCCATCTGCTCACGCGAAGAGAAGCGCGCCTCCGTTCGATTTTTTCTAGTTGTGAGATCGCCGCTCAAGAGTGGCGTGAGGAGACGGGACTTCTCTTCCTTCACCTAACACCAACCCATTCTTTGAAAAAGAAGGTCACACTCATCGACAATCTGGGCATTGCGCATGAGATTGATCTCGATACAAGCTCCTTTCTGCTCCAGAAAAAAGCAGAAATGCTTGCAGATAAGCTCGAGCGAATGAAAAAAAACAAAGACTACACTGGCATGAGAGAATGCCTGAACTCACTCTCCTCTCTCATCACACAGCGGTGCAATAAGGGGATTGCAAATAGCGATCTTCGTCTCGAAAGAAATATCGGCTTCATAGAAAACCGCGCGCTCGAGATCGACCTCGGCTCATTTCAACGCATGGGAGGTGCAGAAAGCGTACGCGAGGTTGAAAGAGAAAAAGAAAGACTGAAACATTTCCTCAAAAATCACTACCCGGAATATGTGGAAAAAAAGAGTCTTTAATACTGTTCTTCTGCTCGGATCTTTTATTGCGCTAGAGCGTTTTTGTCACACGCAGACAAGAGGCTTTTCTCTGCAGAACATCTATCCTGCTGACAAGCTACCTCTTGGAAGTGGGTGCGGCATTTTACCAGATTGTTCTCAGCCATTTACCTTTTTAGATAGTGGGCTAGAGTTTTATGCGTTTTTGAGCGCAGACAAACAGCATGTGCTAAAATTCTTTAAACAACACCATGTGAAGCAAGCAGACTTTCTTGCTAAATGCTCTCCCCTCTTTAACAACCTTAAAAGGGAAAAAAGAGAGCGGTTAAAGGGGAGTTTTGCAAGTTGTAAAATCGCCTTCGAGGAGCTACAAGAGGAGACAGGCCTCCTCTATCTCCATCTTGCGAAAACAGACGAGAATCTCCCGATTGTAACACTCATCGACAAGCTGGGCATAGCTCACCGAGTTGCCCTGGATGAACTGCCCTTTCTTGCGCAAAAAAGAGCAGAAAAA
>JBIOJU010000290.1:0-1966 GCA_044451165.1 Chlamydiales bacterium
AAGCTCAAGAGGGCAGCGGGGAACTAGCCGAAGGACTTGTTGCCCGACTGTCTCTGGTGTACCCTCCAAAGATTTGTGCAACTCCCCTTTCCCCCTCCCATCCTTCCTCTTTTTTCTTTTATTTTGTTTCTGGCAAAAGATGTTTGGAGTAGACTTGCCCGTTGTTTGGAGGGGATTCATGCCTGGTGTAATCGTTGTTGGAATGCAGTGGGGAGATGAGGGAAAGGGGAAGATGATCGACCTCCTTTCTGAGCAGGCAAAGCATGTTGTGCGTTCGCAAGGCGGCAACAATGCCGGCCACACTATTGCTGTACACGGTGAGGAGTACCGCTTCCATCTCATTCCCTCCGGAATTCTTTATCCACACATTCGCGGATACATAGGTGGTGGCGTTGCCATCGATCCTGCTGTTCTTCTGACTGAGCTCGAAGGACTTGAAGCCAAAGGAATCAAGATTCGTGGCAGACTTATGATCTCACCCTACGCCCACCTAATTTTTCCCTACCATCGTGAGCTGGACAAGTTACAAGAACAGAGAAAAGGTGCCTCTGCTATCGGAACAACCGGCAGAGGAATTGGACCTTGCTACACCGATCGGGTTGCACGCGTTGGCATTCGCATGTGCCAGCTTGTCGATCCCACCATATTACGCGCCTCACTTAAGGAATCACTCATCTGGAAAAATGAGGAGATTGTGCGGTTATTTCAAGGAAAGGCGCTCGATTTTGAAACACTTTTCGAGGAGTATCGCGCATACGGGGAAAAGCTCTCCGCATTTGTCGGACCAGTTGAGGAAGAGCTCTCTTCCGCATTAAAAAAGGGTGAAGCTATGCTCTTTGAAGGTGCACATGGAACTTTTTTAGATGTGACTTTTGGCACCTATCCCTTTGTGACATCTTCTAGCACAATTTCCGCGGGAGTTGCAGCAGGAGCAGGAGTCGGACCCACACAGATCGACCATACGCTCGGTGTCGTAAAAGCATACACAACACGCGTAGGAAATGGCCCGCTGCCATCTGCCCTCACCGCTGATGAGGAGAGTAATTTCTTAGGTCATATTGAAGCAAGAGAAGTGGGCACTACCACTGGAAGGAAAAGACGTCTGGGCTGGTATGATGCACCGCTCGTGCGCCACTCTGCGTCTTTAAACGGCGCAGACTCTATTGCCATCACAAAACTTGATGTCCTAGACCAGCTCGCCGAGATCAAAATTTGCACTGGATACCAACGCGCAGGAAAACGTCTAACGACATTTCCCGCTTCAAGCCAGGAGTGGGAAGGAATTGCTCCGATTTATGAAACACATCCGGGCTGGAAAAGTTCTACACGCGAAATCATCTCTCTCGAAGATCTTCCCACGCACGCTAGAAACTATCTCGAACGGATTGAAGAGCTCTCCCAAACTCCAATCAGTTTTCTTTCTACAGGGCCCGAGCGCCATCAGACTTTAAAATTGCGCGATCCGTTTAAATCTTTGGCTTCAACTTCAGCTTTATGACCCACACACTCCGAAAACGATTCCCAGAAAAGGAGCTTGACGAGTTGTGCGCCGAGCTCGACCCTGCGCGCATCCCGCGCCATGTTGCCATCATGATGGATGGGAACCGGCGCTGGGCCAAGAGCCGCAACCTTCCTCCCATTGCGGGGCATTGGAAAGGTGCGGAAGCAATTTCTGCACTAGTATCCGACGCCGCCGAGATCGGCGTGCGGGTTCTCACAGTTTATAGTTTTTCTACAGAGAACTGGAATCGCAACCCTGAAGAGGTCGAAGGGTTGATGCATCTTCTCAAAATCTATCTTCAGAAAGAAATGCCGCGCATGGTCAGAGAGGGCGTGCGACTAGATACCATTGGCGATCCTTCTCGCTTCCCTGCCGATGTGAAGCAGATACTCGAAGAGGCCAAAGAAGAGACAAAAAATTGCACGTAGATCGAGCTTGTTCTGGCTTTAAATTTTGGAGCGCGCG
>JBIOJU010000291.1:0-1936 GCA_044451165.1 Chlamydiales bacterium
AAATTTTTTTTACTATGAGCCCCCCCCCCCCCGCCCGCCCTCGGCCGCCCAAAAACACTGGGGCGCGGGGGCCCCCCCACTCCAAAATGAACTTTTTCTCCTCATCTTGTATCGTTCGATCATGTTTTTCAGCTGCGCGCAGCATAGCCTTGACCTATTTTTCTCTTTGCACATTAAAGACAGAACTCGTATACCTTATCAAGGTATACATCAAAAACAAGCATGGCCATTCATTCGTTTGTAGATCACGATGCTGAGCTCTTCTTTACTGAGACAATACTACCCCGTAAAAAAGGCTGGTCGGGCGTCGGGAAAATTGTGAAGCGAAAACTCGATATGTTGCATTATGCAAGAGAGCTTAAAGACTTGTTCAGCCCTCCTAGCAATCGCTTAGAAAGCCTAGACGGCGAGTTTGCAGGATGCTATAGCATAAGAATAAATGATCAATGGCGCGTTGTGTTTAGCTGGGACAGCCAACCATACGATGTTAGAGTAATAGATTATCATTAGAGGAGCAGATGAAAAGAAAACCCACTTCGCCTGGTGAAATTCTTAGCGAAGAATTTTTAAAGCCTTTGGAAATGAGTCAGAGGGAACTTGCAGAACATCTTGGTTGCGACTACAAAGTTATTAATCGCATCGTCAATGAAAAAACCAGCGTAACGCCCGAAATGGCAATCAAATTAGGAGCAGCTTTCAATACAACCCCCGATTTTTGGTTGAATGCACAGATGGCGCTAGATTTGTGGTCGTTACGTAAACCAAAGCCCAAAATCCGTCCCCTCATACGACCGTCGCGCTCACGCGCAATTTTCGCATAAGACTTTTTTCTTCAATTCATCTTGGAGCTCCCTGATCAAGGGTCAAGTATGTTTAGAATAGGATCCAGCAAAGAGCGCCGCGCCGGGTCGCCCGCACTCCAAAAAGGACTCTTTCTCCTGCCCGCTGTTTCTTCCATCACTCATCGCTTCTTCCTCGCTTGATTGCGTGAGATACGGCTTTCACTTTTTCAAACCAGTAGGGGGCAAGAAGCTTTTCCATCTTCCATTGTTTTTGCGAAAACTCTTTCTTCTTCTCCTCTAAAAACTGCTCGGTGACTTCGCTCCAATCTGACACAAGCACAACGGGCAGATCTTCAAAGAGCGGATCTAATGTGGAGTGTTTGACAATGGGATAGCAGCCCATCAGGAGCGCCTCCCAGGTGCGATGGCAATCAAGACCATGTCCAGGCGGACTTACAACAAAGACGGAATCTGAAAGGTCTTGAAGATACTCTTCAAAAGATCTGGATCCTGCTACCTTCGCCCCCTTCAACTTGGAAAAATATTGGAAACAGGGTTCTCTTTCTTGAGGGTTTGTTTGCACAGAAAAGTTCACGTAAATCCCGGTTTTTCTTGCCTCTATCTTCTTCGCTAAACTTCTATACTTGTCCAACAAGGCCGTATTGCCGTGCTCCCAGCCATGGTTGGCGATCCCAATGGGAAGAGGGATCACTTTTTCAGACGGTGCACGGTCGATGTTTTGCACAAACCAGGCAGCGATTTTCTCGGAGCTAAGCAACGGAGCAAACTTGCCGGGAAGCGGATTATCGGCGCCAGATCCTGAGTTAGGAGAAATAAGGATAAATCTGTTTTTGATGCGATGAAGAAATTGTGTCTGAAACCGCTCTAACTGGTCATACTTTACAAAAATTGTGTCGCCTTCTTTGACCTTTTCCGGAATCACTGTCTGCTTTTCTTTCTTCGCAA
Organism: Chlamydiales bacterium; assembly: GCA_044451165.1. Classification (GTDB taxonomy): domain Bacteria; phylum Chlamydiota; class Chlamydiia; order Chlamydiales; family Rhabdochlamydiaceae. The sequence goes on from JBIOJU010000291.1 coordinate 1,749, forward strand.
CCCTCCAGTCGCAAAACCCACGCCAAGTATCCCCAGAAAGATAGGTCTCACTCCCCTCCGCAAACACAAAGCTCGTAGCAACCACCGAGAGCACCAAGGAAAAGAGAGATTTTTTAACACAGAGACAAGACACCACAGAGGTAGAAAAAAACACATCTCTCATACCTCTGTGGTGTCTTGTCTCTGTT
>JBIOJU010000292.1:0-1934 GCA_044451165.1 Chlamydiales bacterium
AGATGACCCCCGCCTTCCTAAAGTCTACCTCCCGCTCGATGATTTCTGGAAATAAAGAGGATACGTCAAACACGCCGAGATACTCTCCACAACTTCCTGGAAAGATATTGGAAGAACCAAAGCCAGCGCCAAGCCAATGGTCTTCTGGATCAAGAGTTTGCCGGTAAGGAAAGGATAATGAAAGATGTTTTTGGAGCGCGGCGACCTGGCGCCGCGTTCATGGACACCGGCTTGAGGCTGCCTCTTTCCGAAAGTCCGATCACCACCCGTGTTCTTTAACAACTCAAGCTTTCGTTCACAAGACGCACGCCGCGCCTGGTCGCGGCTAAGAAAAGCGGCGCCGGGTCGCCGCACTCCAAAAAACAGGCCTTTTTTTCGTTATGCTTGCAGGTGATAGCCATGCCCATCACGCGTCTGCTCAAAGAGATGGTCGTGCCTGACTAGAGAGTAGATGACCCGTTCAAGCAAGGGGCCGTGGCTTTGATAGCGATACAGGTCGCTGTATTCATCATTGGGATCGAGAAGAACAGAGCGCATGCCTTTTGTGGAGACACCATCAGGCACGTTAGCAATAGTGTGATTAATGTGAGCGATCACATCTGTTGCACATTTGCCTAATGTGAAAGGTTCATCGCGGTATACGATATCGCCGTCTTGATCACAACCTGTAGGAACTCGATAAGTGCCTTGCTCATCTAAATTCAGTTCGAGTGTAGAGACATCGACTTCAAGAGGTCTGCGAGGATTGTTAAGCAGATTGTTGCGAAGGTAAAAACCCTGTAAATTGTTGTATGCTGCTCTTTCGTCCTCCGCGCGTCTTCGGAGCTCCTCTTCTTCTTGCGCTGGAAGGGTGATCCCGTGTCTTCGCGCTTCTGCGATCGCAATGCCAACTAGCTCGCGCGAGCCGAGACAGCGGATCAGGCCACGGCGAGGCTGCCATGCCCAGCTGCTTCCAAAAATGCCCGTTCTTGCACCTTCCATCTCTTCCAGATCGATGAGCGCAACGTGTGTAGCATCAGCAGGCGAACTATGTAGAATGGGGATGTTGCGCCAGTCGACATCGCTAAAGCCTGTTTTTACAATGAAGGTGGTAAGCTGTCGCGCTGTGTCCATCATAACCCCTACAGGACGTGTCCGCCACAAGTGCTCTTGCGCACTTTCTTGACATTGGATGTTCTGCTTTCTTTCGACGATAATCGGTCTTTGAGCATTCCCTAACCATGCATAAATCTTTCTTGCACCTGGAACCACAAGTTGATCAAGACCATTTGCTAAACAGACCTCTTTCGCATGAACCATATTTGCAAACCGATCCTCTGTCATGTCCCTGTCATGGAGGTTGTGGCCGTTTCTACCACCCCCAAATCCCGGCTGCCTCATTTTGAAAACAAAATCAGGAAAATCACGCAACCCAAAAACTAGATTTCTATTGTTCCTGTACCAGACAAGCGCAGGGTTATCTCTACCTGCACAAATGTCTGCAGCAAGCTCAGGAACTTCGATTTGCCAAAGCAACGCCGCTTCATTGGGAATCACCACATCTCTTTCAAGAAGTACGCGCGCATCCAATGCTTCAAAATGGTGAACCGCACGCAAAATAACCTTTGCAATTAGCATGACTGTAGGAAGAACGAGAGTGAAATAGGACGCGACTTTGAGTGCACTCATCAAAAGTTCAGGCGTCTCTTGCATGAGCACTGCCCGTGCAGGGCCAGGAGCAGGGATCACAAACGCCTTTCTTCCGCCCAAGTAGAAGTAGCTGTCCACCAGCTCTAACAAACCTTCTGAGCATGATGTGTATCTGCCATTAAAAGTAATTGGAGTAAAGAATCCAACATTAGCCATTTCTGCCTCGATTTTTTCAATTTAAAGCACAATTATACCGTCCTAAATAATAAATAAGAACGATTAAAATTTTCTTTATAACTAAAGTG
>JBIOJU010000293.1:0-1906 GCA_044451165.1 Chlamydiales bacterium
CTCGAGATCGGGTGGCACAAAAACAGGGTAGTACTTGGTTTTAAAATCCATTTCAAATTGACAGCGGCCAGCAAACAATCCTGTCGCATCCACCGCCTCAGAAAAATCAGAAAAAAGAGCGCGCATCTTTTCAGGGGATTTAAAATCATGCGCATGCGCGGGCAGCGTTTCGCGCTTCGGATTAAGAACGCGCCGCTTCGGATTGCCCTGAGAGTCCCTCTCCCAAATTTCGCGAGGCTCTCCCGACTGAATATTCATGAGCACTTCCTGCGCCTTCCAGTCCTCCCTCTCCAGGTAGTGGGTATCGCTTGTAGCCACACAAGGGATCCCAAACTCTTGCGAGAGGGCTCGAAGCCGTAAAATCACCTTCTCCTGCTTTGCAACCAGGTCGAGGTAGTTCTGATAGAGCCACCCTTCCTCCTTCATACCATCCTGCTCGATCTCCTCACTACTCATCGAGTGGCGCTGAATTTCGAAAAAATAATCCTCGCCAAAGAGCTCTTTATGAAAGAGGATCTCTTGTCGAAGCTCCTCTTCATTATCCTGAACAATGCACTGAGCAACTCTTCCTTGAATAGGTCCTGAGAGACAGAGTAGGCCTGCGTGGTGTGCTTGGAGGAGTTCTTTATCAATTCGAGGGGTATAATAAAAACCTTCTAGATTAGCGAGAGAAGAGAGTTTGCACAGGTTCTCATACCCCTGTTTATTTTTTGCAAAAAGAAGAAGAGGATAGCCCGCCGGCTGTCCCGGAAGTCGTTTCTTTTCAAAACGACTCCCTGGTGCCACCATGAGCTCGCAACCCAAAATGGGCTTCACTCCCGCTTCTTTGCACGCCTTAAAAAAATCTACAGCCCCGTATAAGTTGCCCGAGTCTGTGAGCGCAACTGCTGACATGCCATAACTTTTGGCTTTAGCGACCAGCGCAGGAATAGAAATGGTCGAATCTAAAATTGAATATTGAGAGTGTGTATGTAACGCAACATAAGAGACTCTCTCTGAATTGTGCATCCCTTACATTACCCATTTTCGGGTTGAACTGTGGGAGATGCAGGGAGCCCCTTGGTCTTTTCTTCTTCTTTCAAGAAACGGGGATTGGTTTTGATCGACCAGAGAGGAAGGAGAAGACCCACAGAGACGAGACCGCATAGTGAGAGTGCGATGAAAAATCCCATCCATCCAAACTCTTGCGTCATCTTGCCCAGAGGATACCCTGCTGTTGCCGCTCCAAGGTAAGCGATCCATCCTACAAAGCCCGTAGCAGAGCCTGCCGCTTTTTTGTGGGAGAGCTCTGCTGCTGCCATACCAATGAGCATCTGTGGCCCGAAGATCAAAAAACCGATGAGAAACATGATTCCAAAATCCAAGATCGGATTGCCCGGTGGGGAAAACCAGAGCGCACCAATTGCAAAAATCACTGCAAAACAGAACAGGATATTGATTGGGCCTCGCCTGCCGCGGAAGATCTTATCTGAGGCAAAACCTGCCACCAGGCTCCCAAACACGCCTCCAATTTCAAACCAGAAGACGCAGGCGCCAGCGGTAAGAAGGGAGTAGCCTTTCGTCTCTACTAAAAAGAGGACGCTCCAGTCGTTAATCGCTGTGCGGATGATATAAACAAAAAAGTAGGAGATAGCAAGAAGCCAGACATACCTATTTCTTAAAACGTATTTAAAGAGGAGCTCTTTGAGAGGAAGCTCCTGCTCCATTTCATGTTTGGCGGAAGGGTAATCATTGCGATATTTTTCGATAGGGGGAAGTCCCAGAGATTGCGGGGTATCGCGAAGGCGATTGATGAGAAAGAGCCCCACGATAATACACATTGCGCCTGGGACAAACATAGCAGACCGCCACCCCCAATATTCTGCACAAAATGCCGCGAGAAGAGGGATAAGAGCCCCACCAACGC
>JBIOJU010000294.1:0-1905 GCA_044451165.1 Chlamydiales bacterium
ACAAATACCTCCTCTCGGACATCCTCTTCGAATGGATGATCCTGCCGGAGCGGCTATCTCGGTCTGGTTTGCCACCAGGCAAACCAGTCCTCCACTCGAGTCCAGTACGGAAGCCACCGGTGTGGCTTCCTCATCGGCAAAAAAATAAAGGGACCCTGTTGGGTCCCTATTTTTTGCCGATGACTGGACTCGAACCAGCACTCGATTGCTCGAAGCAGATTTTGAATCTACCGCGTCTGCCATTTCGCCACATCGGCAATGAAGGACAAAAGCATAGGGATCTAGGGAAAATTCAGCAAGAAAAGCCCTTAAGAAAGAAGATTTTTTGGAGCGCATGGCCCCGACCCTCTTTCTGCCACCCCTTTCATCCTTTAGCCTTCATCCTTTCTTCCTCCCACGGGTACTTCTCGCGGGCTCGCTGCTTCGGGGGATCGACGGGGAAAAGAATTTCTCCGTCACGGCGCAAAATATACTCACCGCTGGCGTTCTGGAGACGGCTCTTCTCCTCTTCCGACTGCTCTAAATTACCGCAGGCGGCCAAGAGGAGCAGAGATAAAACTTTCGCGATTATTGTCATCTCATGTAATCAGTTATTAGAGAGTGTTATATAGCACAACTATACCAAAATTATGGCAATAGACAAAGTTTTGATTTTTTCGGAACGAAAAAATCTGGGTGTTCTGATGGAATGCCTAGGTAAAAAAAAACTGGATCCCATCGTTGCAGAGAGTGTCAGCCATGCCGATCAGCTGGTGAGTACACAGCATTTTGATCTGCTCATCTGGGATACAGCATCTGCCGACATCACCCCTCTAAAAGTTCTCAAGCGCGAAAACCCCCAGGCGCTCATCATTCTCATCACTGATGTCAACTTAATACCGGTTGCTTTGGAAGGCATGCGCCATGGTGCCTTCACCTATCTGTTCAAGCCCCTCTCGCATGAGATGCTGGACGCGACCCTCGATAAAGCCTATGAACTAGCTTCTCTTGTTCAAGAAAACCATTTTTTACGAAGGGAGATCTCTAGCCTTCCCGAGACACGAAAATACAGAATTATTGCAGAAAGTGCTGTGATGAAAAAGATCTTAAGTGACGTACAGAAAATTGCGCAGAGTTCTGCAAGTGTTTTTATCAGCGGAGAGTCGGGCACTGGAAAAGAGGTCATCGCACAAGCGATTCACAGCATGTCTGAGCGTGCAGGAGCGCCTTTTATCAAAGTGAACTGTGCAGCGATTCCCGAAACACTGATCGAATCAGAATTTTTCGGACATGAGAAGGGAGCATTTACAGGTGCGATCAACAAGCGCGTTGGGCGCTTTGAACTTGCTGATAAGGGAACACTGCTCCTCGATGAGATCTCTGAAGTTCCTCTCACTGTACAGCCCAAGCTGCTACGCGCTGTGCAAGAACAGGAGTTTGAACGGGTCGGAAGCACCAAAACGATGCGCGTCGACGTGAGGCTTGTCTCGACTTCCAATCGAAATATGAAAGAGGCTGTCGAGGAAAAACTCTTTCGGGAAGATCTCTACTACAGGCTAAATGTAGTTCCCATTCTTCTCGCACCGCTTCGCGATAGAAAAGAGGACATTCTTCCGCTGGCAGAATACTTTTTAGAAAGGCTCTGTATAGACAATCACAAAGTGCGCAAAACTCTCGCACAAGACGCTAGGCAAAAACTTCTTAGCCACCCTTGGCCTGGGAATATTCGTGAACTTGCAAACGCAATCGAACGCGCTGTTGTGATGCACAGTCAAACCGAGATCACTTCTTCCGATCTTCTCTTGGAAGAGCAGTTCTGCATTAGGCCGCTAAAATCGTCACCTGCTCCAATGACGCTAGAAGAGCTCGACAATAGGCATATTCTCGAAACTCTTGATGAACAAAACGACATTCGAGGAAAAAACG
>JBIOJU010000295.1:0-1896 GCA_044451165.1 Chlamydiales bacterium
CAAGCTCATTGGGATTAGGCTTTTCTCGCAAGACGAAGTAGAGGCCCAGCCCAACACAAACAAGAACCAAAAGAATAATAAAAACAACCGCAAGCCTTTTCATATTACTTCTAATAATCTGTCAAACTCGAAACATGCAATGAAAAAGACGCGCTTGCATAATTAAAAACGTCTTCCTCGCAATACAAAGAAAAAGAAGGGGAGGCAAAGATCCGCTTCGCGGGCAGGAGCGCGACTGTCCGTCGCGGCAGGATGAAGAAAGAGAGAGTTTTATTTTCTATCTCGAAATTCTTTTTCTCTTATCCTGCCGCAGCGGTGAGCGGCATCCTGCCGGCGTTCGCCGATCTTTGCTTCTTCCTCCTTCTTCGGTGTTGGTGGAGTTCGTTTTATTTAAATAACGCGGTAATGAAAAAATAGATTGAATGACAATCTTTGCAATTCTATATAAAAATTAGATGTGGTATTTTTTGTTAATTTGCAGTTTCTTGTTTGCGGGATGCATGGTGGGTCCAAAGTATAAGGCACCTGAACCGCAGCTACCCGCACAATTTGATGAAACACAAAATGAAGAGGCATCTAACGCCGATCTCCGCTACTGGTGGGAGCAGTTCAATGATCCCGTCTTAGACAGCTTGATTGCAGAGGCACTCGAAGCAAATTACGATCTACGCCTTGCGGTCGAAAAAATTGAACAGACACGAGCACAATACAGGATCGAAAAATCTCACCTCTGGCCAGAGATCGATTTCAATGCGTCGGCAACACGCACTCGGATTAGCCAAAATTTATTCCCACCACCAGCAAGTAGCCCCGCACCCAGCGGTAGTTTTTTTCCGGTATTTCTCAATATGTTCCAGGTGGGTTTCGATGCGATTTGGGAGCTGGATTTCTTTGGCAAATTTAGACACGAAAAGAATGCAGCCTTCTACACTTGGGAGGCGACCAAAGAAGATGCTCAAAGCATTTTAATCTCGATGTTGAGCGAGGTTGCTGTGACCTATGTTAATATTCGCGCTCTGCAAAAGAAGATCCAACTTGCCATCAAAAAAATCGATGCGGACGAGCGAGAACTTTTAATCACGCAAGATCTTTTTGAAGTGGGGCTCGACAATGAGCTCCAAGTCATGACGCTTATCTCCACGCTCGAAACAGACCGTGCTGCCCTTCCTGTTCTCGAATCTTCTTTTAAGCAGACTGTCTACGCTCTTGCTTACCTCTTGGGCCGCCAGCCTGAAGGTCTCATCGAGAGATTTCAAGAGAGCCAGCCCATTCCTACGAGCCGTGACAAAGTGCCCATTGGCCTCCCTGCCGATCTCCTGCGCAGAAGGCCCGATGTCCGGATGGCGGAACGTCAACTTGCCGCTGCGACTGAGCAAATTGGATCCGCTATCGCCGGTCTTTTTCCACACCTTTCGCTCACAGGGCTTAGCTTTGGTTCAGGTCCCGGTTCCTCCATCGGACTTGAGAGTTTTAAACTGAGCAAACTTCTCGAATCTGCAAGCCGCATGTTTAGCGTAGGAGTCAATCTCAATTGGGATATGCTCGACTTCGGAAAAGTAAGAGGTCAAATTGATGTCCAAAATTCATTGCAAAGACAAGCGCTTCTCAGCTATGAACAAACCGTCATCGGCTCATTAAAAGATGTCGAAAGCGCCCTCGTCGCCTATTTCGAAGAGGAGAAACGCTTGAATTCATTTACTCTAAAAGTCGAAGCGGATAGCAGGGCTTTAGAAATCACGAGAGATCTTCTTAAGATCGGTCTTGCCAATGAACTACAACTCCTCACAGCCCAAAAAACGCTCATAGATTCTCAAACCTCGCTCACCGAAAGTGAGCAGTCTCTTGCCGGCGACCTAATCGCCCTCTACAAAGCCCTCGGCGGCGATTGGGTGGGCG
>JBIOJU010000296.1:0-1889 GCA_044451165.1 Chlamydiales bacterium
ATCCTGTACTGCTCGTGCGCATCCTTTGCTTGTTTGTGTCGTCCAATAAACCGTTTCTTGACACCAATTGGCTCTTGAAACTTTTTGGTGATGCCTTCTAAAATTCATCATTTGGCTCGAGAGGAGGGTGTGCGGACCACCCCCTGTGCCTGGCACAGCATCTTTTTGCGAAGAAGAGGGAAACTGGCACGCCCGTACATAAGCCTTTTGTGCGTTTTTATTTTGTTCACGGTTCCTTCGACTGGCCCCTGGCTCCAGGAATAGGTTAAACCTGCTCGAACTGCGTCATAATCTCGATCAATCCCATTCACAAAACTGATGAGTTCTTTGATATGACTTTCCCGTACCTCTTTCATCCACCCGTTGAGGAGTTCAGGCTTGCGCTCACGGAGCATCTGAAGGAAAGAGTGAAGAAAGCGATACAGGTGAGCTATCTCCTCTGAAGACGCGAAGAGCTTCACTAGACTTTCTTGCTCTTCAGCCGTGAGATCCTGGGTGCGTTTGGCAAGGAGCCAGCGCAGCTCCCGGGGAGAAAGTGTCGATGTCACTCCTTTTGTTTGTATTGATTTTGGGGGATGTTTCATTCCAGAGAGTCCTCGGCGAAGACGTGTGACAAAATCCTTGACGAGTGTTTCGCTTCCCCGATAGGCTTGCTCCTGCACTTCTTCAAAAAGCTGATGTGCAGTCGGACTGGCATCATTCCAACGCTGACAGAGGTACTCATAAAAAGGATCAAGGAGGCTCACTTTACGTGTGCGTGCTGCCATACGCACTGGGCCTTCGCTTTGCAGATATTTGCGAACCGTGCCGCGAGCAAGACCCAATTCCGCGGCAATACCATGCCCACTTATGCCTTGTTGGTGCATTTCACGTACTTTTGCGACAATGACTTGTTTTCGCTCGAATGTTTCTTCAGAAAGACGCTGCTGCTTTCTCTGTGCATGTGTGGATGCTGGTGGCGGTGGTGTCGCTTTGGGTTCTGAGGTCGATTGCGGTGGTGCTGGTGCTGGAATGGAAAGGGGTTGCCGCTTCAGATAGTCTTCAACCGCATCACCGAGATTCTTACAAATATGCCAGCGATCTGCACATTGAATCGCCTGCGGAGCTCCTTGAGCGGCCCCATCAGCATAGGCTCCTCCACGATCTCTGCTCACAATTTCAATTTCGGGATGGGCCGCCAGCCATTTTCTGACACTTTCCGCTTCTCGATCTGCAAGGATATCGATGATGTGATGCGTATCTAAATCGATGATCACGGTTCCATATCGTAAACCGCGCTTCCAGGCGAAATCATCAATTCCGACATGTTTTACCTGCTCGACAGGTTGTACAGCAAGAAGATGAAGCGAAAAGAGCATAGTCATTCTCGACACGCGAAGCCCCATTTGGAGCCCTAAACGAGCTCCACCATTCGCATTGAAAGCGACTCCTATCGCTTGCACCAGAGTTCGTAAACGTGTTGTCAGCCGTGATGATGGCTCGATAAGCTCTGGAAGCCGTTCCGTAAAAATTTTTCGCAGACAAGACTCAGTCCGGCAGAAGAACTTTTTGACACATAAGATGAGTCTCACGATGCGTCCTGTACAAGGCAGTTCAAGGGGGTGCCGTCTGTAATAACTATGGATAGCAGACGATGGGAGAGAGCAGATTGGGCAAGGACAAGAAGGGCGATTTGAGATGATGCGTATTTCGAGTTCATCATCAGCACAACTGATAGAGATAATTTCTAACTGATCAGGCAATGGCAGCAATGGTGTGGTTGGCATTCTTTTGCGACTTCTCCTCACATTTGATGTGAGAAGTGTAGCAGATTTTTCCCCAGTTGCGAGGGGTTCACCAAAAAGTTTCAAGAGCCAGTATACTCCCGGCGCTAATACAATCATCCACTC
>JBIOJU010000297.1:0-1878 GCA_044451165.1 Chlamydiales bacterium
GGACGGACAAGCGTTGCGATGAAGAGATTTGCGAGGAAGATGGGAAGGTTGAGTATGGCAAGGGGGGTTGCGCACAAAATGATCAAGAGCACTACTGGGAAGCTTCGATTATCACTATGTCCAATGCGAAAGAACGATGACATAGGCGAAGGTATGTAGGGCAGAGTGTACTTATTCAAAAAACACATTTCGAAGGGGAATTCTCTCACCTGGCTCAAGTCGGCGTTGTAAATGACGCGAATTTTTTGTGCGAGAAACCATGACGCCACAGTATGCAAAAACCCTCTGCCCATCAGGCGAGTCCAGAGTCTTTCTGAGATTTTTCGGATCGGCTGCTGATTATTTTCGATCGATAAAAGTTCGAGATTGGGAATCCGTTCGAGCACCGACGGAAGTTCCGAAAAGTGGGTGTTTCGCAAAAAGATGTGGGTGAGGCGAGTGAGCTCTTCCATCTCTTCGGGTAGGCCAAGAAGAGGCCCCGACCATGCGATCTTTTCTAGCGCGGTAAGTCTCCCGATCTCAGGAGGAATGACCGAGAGGTTTTCATGTGAGGCAGATGTCCGATTTTGAACCTCACGAGGAAGCATCAATCGTAACCGAATAGTGTCTGCATCCTCTGGGGGGTTTTGTGCAAAATCTTGTGCTGATCCATGCCAGATTCTTTGTAGCGCAAGCGTCTGTTCTGGGTCGTCAAGACGGTGCCTTTGGAATTCCGATTCAACTGCAAGAAAATAGCAGTGGGAATCAGAAGTAGATGCAGGGTGAAACGCTCGTTCATCATTTCGACCAAGTGCCCGTGCGTATTCGCGCTGACGCTCATGGAGCGCATTAAGCGCGGGTGCCACATCTTGATTTATGCGCCTATTCTCAATGGCTTTGTGAAGGCGAAGTGCAAGATTGCCCTCGGCGGTAAAACGGTTGGCCTGTTCAAGGAGCGCCTCATATGCAGGTGATTCATCATGATGTTTTGGTGTGTTTTCTAATAGCTCGTGCAAGCGCATGCTACACTCTCTGGAAAAGATGATGGCTCGTAGGTTCCACATCTCTGCTGCTCCGGGAGCTCGTGCGTGCCCGTTGCGCCATGTCAGAAAGGTCTTGTGAGCAATTTTTGATATACTTGTATAATAGTTAATATGTAGAAAAGAGCGTTGCATGAGCGCTCTTCGCACATTCTCTAAGACCTCACGTAGCACTCTTTGCGCGAGAGTCGCTGCTTCTTCTGGCGTCTCTCCAGATACAGCCAACTCTGCACGCACCAATGCCATTTTTGCCTGTGAGGCCTGGTCTTCAAATCTCATCTGCTGAATTGTTCTTTGGAGGACCGGACGATTCGCTTGTCGCCAGGCGCGTGAGACGCGTGATACACGACCTTCTTGAACAAAACTGAGGATCAGACCCACTGCATCAGGCGCCACTCTCGAATAGGAAACAGCACTAGCGAGCTCTGGTTCTTCGGAATACCGGACAAAATTTGCGCCGTGGGGCGAGCTCTCAACTCTTTGTGTCATAGATAAAACTCGGTAAAGTGGGAGGCAATTATAGCAGAAAAAAGATTAAAGAACTGCGTTGTAAAATTTTTACTTTCTATTTTTTGGAGTGCGGCGGTCTCGACGCCGCTTTTCTTCGCCGCGACCTGGCGCGGCGCGGGTATTGTGGAGGAAAGCTTGTGTTGTTAAAGAACTTTGCTGGTCGGACATTCGGAAAGAGGCTGCGTCAAGCCGCAGTCCATAAAAGCGGAGCCAGGTCTCCGCACTCCAAAAGGTACAGTCAACCATCATCGTTTACACTTTAGCCAAGCATCATCATTTACACATGTTTTAATATCTGTCCGACAATGGAGGGATATATGGCGTGGGGAGAGGTTAAAGTGGATCAACA
>JBIOJU010000298.1:0-1856 GCA_044451165.1 Chlamydiales bacterium
AGATAAAACTTGGTAAAGTGGGAGGCAATTCTAGCAGCAAAAAGATTAAAGAACTGCATGCTAAAATTTTTACTTTGCCTCTTAAAATAGGTCATCAAGGGTAAGTGTTACATCTGCTGTCTCAAAATGGCCGGCATTTTTTTTAATGCCGAACGGAGAAATAAGTGTAAGAAAGACGCTTTTTCGGCTCTTTGTACGTTCTAGAAAAATAGCTTTTTTTTCTCGGAGCTCTTTGTCGCAACTTTTATTGATGAGAAACTCTTCGTTGTAGTACTTGATTTCGCATAAATTAATGCAGTTGTCAGCTCGATCGATAAGAAGGTCGATTTGAGTGCCTCTACCATCTCCTTCCGTTTGAGGTTTATAAACCCACCCTGAAGCATTTGTGAGGACACCGGCAATCCCCAGCGCCTGTTTAATATTAGGAAGATGTTTCATGCACAACATTTCAAAAGCGTGTCCTGCCCAAACTTGTCCTTGAGGAGTATTGAAAGCGGTGATCCAAAATTGGTCGTTACGGGCACTCAAATTGTTTCCTCTTGCTTTTGCTGACCATTTGAGATGGAAGAGAGAAAATTCGTCGATTAGTCTGAAACGGCTCTCTTTTTTTTGTTTTCCAAAATCTTTAATTGAGAGGATGAAGCCCGACTGTTCAAGCTCATCGAGGATCATATGCATTCCTCCGCCGGTGGAAATACCGGCTGCTTTGGCAATCGCGGATCTGGTCATTCCATTGGGATGTTCTGCTAAGGCTTTTACAACGTTCACATGACGATCATGCGATTCGAACAGTGATCCGTAGAGTTCTTCGAATTCATCAACGAGCGGTCCGTCAAAACAAAGCTGGTTGATCGTTTGCAGGGCCGATTGGCCCTTTTGTATATAGCTCAGGTATTTCGGAATTCCACCTATGGCCATATAAATATCCACAATGGCTTTGCGGTTCAGCGAGATTTCTCGCTCTCGTAGAAATTCTTCCGTTTCTTTTAAATCAAAGGGGAGAAGACGGATCTGAGCAGTCAAACGCCCATGAAGGCCACCTTTATCGCGAACGATTTTTCTGATCATCCATGAGGCAGCAGATCCACACACAATCACGACAATCCGGCTGTCCTCCGACATGTAGCGATTCCAAAAATGATCGAGATCTTGGAGAAACCCTGAACGAGGACTAGCCAGCCATGGGAGTTCGTCAAAGAAGAGGATAATGCGCCCAGGAGTTTTTACCTCCTCGATAGATTTCCTGAGTTCTGCAAATGCTTCAAGCCAATCGGAAGGAGTTTTTTGTTCTTGAGAGAGGCCGAATGCTCTCCTCATTTCTTTTGTAAAGTTTTTAAGTTGTTTTCGGGTGCTCGCTCCGCGCACTCCAGTGAGTGCAAAATACAATCCTTTATTTTTGAAAAATTCCCGAATTAGAAATGTTTTACCTACGCGCCTACGTCCGTAAATTGCCAAGAACTCAGGTTTCCTGGAAGTATAGAGGCGTTCCAACACCTTCAATTCTCGTGTTCTTGCAAATATTTGATCGCTCATTTTCCCTCATATGTCTCTTCGAATCTTCTCAAGAATGTGAGATTCGGCGGTTTATGTGCTAATTTCGCAGAATCGTGCATAAAAAGCAAGATTCGGCGAGTTATGGCACAATCTCGCCGAATGTGTTAAAAATAGTAGATTCGGCGAGATTGAAGCTAGCAATGGACAAAAGCATGGTTAGTCACAAATCATATTTTTTGTTTTTAATGGACTGAAAATCAATGGGATACATATATATGCGTTTCCGCTTCCCGATCTCTCTTCTCTCTTCCATTCATCACTCATCACTCATCGTTCATCACTTCTTTTCTTCAGCGCTCATC
>JBIOJU010000299.1:0-1850 GCA_044451165.1 Chlamydiales bacterium
ATAGAGGGTCCCATTCTTTCTCTCTTTCGTGCCCCTGCCCGTGCCCGCGAGCGTGCCCGATTCCCTCTTCCCTCTCCCCTAGAAATAATTTTCCTCTGCAGAAATCTTCCAATCTTGGTATTTTTCATATGATGCACTCATTACACCAATTTAAGCCCAAAAATATCATTATTCGTATGCCCAACTGGGTGGGGGACCTGGTGATGGCAACCCCCATTATCACAGATTTGCGCAACGCCTACCCGGACGCAGAGATTACCGTCATGGCCCGCTACCCCCTCTGTGAATTACTCCAGGAAGATAGGGAAATTAACGAGCTCTTCTGCTTCAGCAAAGGGAGCACCTTCGGCAGACGGATGAGTAAACGCAATGTGATCGCAAAACTTCAAAATGGAAAATATGATTTGGGGATCCTTCTCACACATTCTTTCTCATCTGCCTGGTGGTTCTGGCTTGCAAGGGTGAAATATCGACTGGGATATGAGGGAAACGGAAGAAATTGGATCCTGACGCACAGCGTTCCTCTGCCTGAAAATGTTGCCGAACAGCATCTCGTCATGACCTACAAAATGCTACTCTCACCTCTTGGCATTCCTCTTTCTGATACTGCGCCAAGGCTGTACGTTTCGGAAAAAGAGGTCTCTCAAGCACGAGAACTCCTCAAACAGCATGGAGTCTCATCCTCGAATCAAATCGTGGGCATCAATCCAGGCGCCACTTATGGTTCTGCTAAATGTTGGCTACCTGAAAGATTCCGCCAGGTGACGCTCGATCTTTTGGAAAATAAAAACCTGTTCATCATCTACTTTGGAGACCAGGCAAACGCCTCTCTTGTCAAAGAGATCTGCCAGGAACTTCCTTCTCGTGTGATCAATCTAGCCGGGCTAACCTCGCTGCGAGAACTTGCCGCGCTCATCAGTATCTGCAATGTCCTCCTCACAAACGACAGTGGCCCGATGCACATCGCTGACGCCCTCGGCACACCTGTTGTAGCCCTCTTTGGCTCAACCAGCGAAGTGGTGACAGGACCTTTTCGCAATGGCACAGTGATCCACAAACATGTCGACTGCTCCCCGTGTTATGAACGTCGCTGCCCGATTGATTTTCGCTGCATGAAAAAAATTGAAGCAGACGAAGTTACACATGCAATCCTGCACCTTCTCCATTCGAAAAAAATACATGCTTAAAAACGCCTGGAAAAAATGGGGCCCAAATCCCTTCGAACGCTTATTACAAGGTGCAAAAAAGAAAGAGGAAAGACGTTTTCTTATCTCTTGGAATCGAGGTCTTGGCGACGTCGCGCTTGGACTGTATGCGCTCGTCTTTCGTATTCGTGAGGTGATTCCAGATGCCCACATTACTTTTCTCACCCGTCCAGACCTTGAAGAAGGTTTTAAACTTTTAGAAGGTGTCCACGTGCTCACTGCCCCCACATGGCAGCGTGGAATTTCCTATAATCTCAATGCTACTTTAGAGTCGTTAGGAAAAAATAGTGCCGATTTTGATCTCACAATTGAAAAACCAGATCCAACTCACTGGGTGCGCTGGCAACTCGGAACACTCGTTCCAAAGCTTCAATGGCAGCAGGAGTGGGACACGCTACCCAGCGACTTTCCTCTTTCATCTGTCGAAAAATATATCGGCATCCAACCGCAAACTGAGACGCAGTATGGTTACGAAAAAAATTGGCCGATTGCTCATTGGCGAGAATTGATCGAAATTCTTACGTTAAAAACCGGCATGAAAATTGTACTGTTTGGAAAAAATCCCGATCTTTCTTTTTCTTCCGAAAAGATCATCGACCTAAGGGGCAAAACAACACTTCTACAAATGCTTTCTGTCATTAAAAA
>JBIOJU010000300.1:0-1843 GCA_044451165.1 Chlamydiales bacterium
ATCACACCCCAAACAACAAGGTCGTCAAAATAGTAGGAGACGAGAGGATCTACAAACTCTGTGACGATGGGGACTTTTCGGCGCGCGAGTTCAAGAAACAATGCCCTCGACTGTTTGAGACCCCGCTCGATCTCATCCGATCCGTCTAGGTGGGGGTCATAGAGTAGTCCCTTCCAGCCTTTTCCTGTACGCGGCTTTTCCACACAGACGCGCATCACAAGAAAACAGCTCTCTTTTACACGCTCTGCAAGAGTTTTAAGCTTTTCCGCGTAGATTAAGCTGCCTTCGATCTCATGAATCGAACAAGGACCCACAAGTATCGCAAGTCTCCTATCGCTTCCAGAGATGATATGACGCGCAGTCTCCCGACTTTCTGTAATGAAAGCGCGAGCATCTGCATCAAGAGAAAGCGCTGTTTTAAGCTCTTTTGGTGATGGAAAATGCATCCACGTATGCTAGCATGACAGAGATGAAATTCTCAAACAGAGTCACACTCGTTGTCATTGTTCCAGAAACCCACGCCGATCAGATGCGCAAAGCACTTGGCGAGGCGGGGGCTGGGAAAATCGGCAACTATTCTCATTGTAGCTTCTCCTCCAAGGGCATTGGACGTTTCAAACCAGAACAAGGCGCGCGCCCCTTTATTGGCAAGGAAGGAGTGCTGGAAAGCGTGGGGGAGGAGCGGATTGAAACCGTATGTTCCCTTGACCAGCTCGAAAAGGTGATCTCGGCCATCCGAAAAGCTCACCCCTACGAAGAGCCTTCCATTGACGTCTTCCCGACTTTGCTTAGTCTCTGATAACCAACAACTTATGCTGTAGTTAATCGGAAGTCTCTGTAAGTGAGCAACTTGCGGCTTTAAAAAACACTTGATCTTTTATATCAACCCCATATAAAATTCTTATTAAAATACATATTTTCAATTTAAAAAAGGAGTTTTTTATGACGAGTATTTCAAAAATAGATCAAGTGTCCAATTTAGGATTAGAAAGTACAAAGGTAGCGCACGTTCCCTTTGTAACAGAGTACGTCCCTTCGTTGGAACGGATTATTGCTTCCTACCTCGGAAGGCAGCAAGTGGAGGAGATGGATGCGAGCAAGTTATTTGCATCGAGTCGAGTCGTAGTCAAAATGGCCCAGACTTTCAAAAATGAAGATGCAGAGTGTTTGCGTCAAGGGTATGACGAACGGATGATCGCAGTGTTTAAAAGCACCGACCTTTCGCTTTGGCAACTTCCCGAATTTAATGCAGCCGGCAAAAGCATTCACATTGTGCCAGAGGAGCTTCCTGTGCAAGAAGATGGAACACGACCTGGTCTAATGCGCTTCTATACAGGCCTACAACATGCGGGCTTTATAATAAATGTTCGAAAAAAAGCCGCAGCAGAGGGCATTCATAATCCCCTCATGCCGGATCAAACTGTGTACGGGCTCCATGCACCTTATCCTCGGGATGGTGTTAAACCGGCCGTATGGATCACTGATGGCACATGGGCGAATTTTATGACTTTTGTATATGCAAGACAAAATGCAGCGGCAAATCATAATGGCAGCATCCGTGGATGTCCTGGTAACGAGTGTTGCATGCATTTTTCGAGTCATTTACCAGAAATCCAAACTCGGTTTTTAGCTCGCTTAGTCCAGCAGGAAGATCCCGTATTCGAACTTGCAGAAAAAATTCACCAAATTGCGAAACCTGTCTCTGAACTCTCTGTCCAGCAACCCTTGGCGCTGCAAGCGCCTACAGAGAAGCCCGAAGATAAAGCCGTGAGCGCGAGTGGATCGTCGTGCATAGTTTCTTGAAACATTAGAGTATTGGAGATTTATGACGACGCAATTAAAT
>JBIOJU010000301.1:0-1809 GCA_044451165.1 Chlamydiales bacterium
GCCGCGACCTGGCGCGGCGCTATCGGCGGATCCTATTCTAAACATACTTGACCCCGGAACGGGGACTAGGGAGACTATTCTGGTCACACGCTTATCTTCGCTGGGGGCGAAGAGCTGCGCCAGGTCGCAGCAAAGAACAGCGGCGCCGGGTCGCCGCACTCCAAAAAATCCTAACTTACTCATATCAAGCGATTTAAATTTAACGTAATGTTTGCGATTTAATGCAATTATTGGCATGATTTTTGTCCAATTTAGGGTTTGGAGGAAGTTATGACAAGTGCAGCAAATTGCGTTAATTCAAATAGGACGTGGGCCAACGCGTCATCCGATATTCTACAGCTTATTTGCGGTTTTACTTTTTATAAAGACTGCGCTCAACCGAACCTGGTTTGTAAAACTTGGAGCAGAGTTTTCACGCCTTACAACGCTTTGAAAAATAGCGGCGAAATGGATGTTTTCAAGTTGTCAAGGACATGTCCTCCGTTTGGAGGCTACGCTCGAGAAAGAGCGCAGATGGTGCGCGCCTATGAGATCCTTGAAGGTACAAAGCAGAAAACGTTCCCTTCCCTAAAGTTGCAATATTTGACGGAAGCCCACGTTGCTATAGTCTCAAGGCTTATAAATTCGCAAGCGTTGCATGCATTAACAGAGCTGTGCCTAGAGAATATTCCATCTCGCAAATTCCTTCAGAGTATGCGAGAGGGTTGTCCTCGACTAAGGAGCATAATCTTCCATACTCTTCTTTTCCAGACCCCTCTTGAGAGTACTTCCGCAATGTGTGATGAGCTGAATGCATGCAAGAATTTAACGGAAACCACGATTCACGCAGTACAATCAGATGAAGATCTTCAAAAGCTACAAAGACTGAATTCGTTAACCTGCCTAGAAGTGGAAGATATAGGGAGAACCACGACTCCAAATGGATTAAGGCATCTTGCAGAGGGTTACCCACTTCTTCGTACGCTATGTCTTTCTGGGGGTTCAGCAGAAGAGATGCCCGCTATCTTGATAAGGCCTTGGGTTGAGCGGTTGTTCACGTTTGAACCGTTGG
Source organism: Chlamydiales bacterium (assembly GCA_044451165.1). Taxonomy (GTDB): domain Bacteria; phylum Chlamydiota; class Chlamydiia; order Chlamydiales; family Rhabdochlamydiaceae. Next base: position 1,052 of record JBIOJU010000301.1, read on the forward strand.
CTTCTCGTTTAATGGACTTAAGACTTAGCCATTTAACGAGGTCAGAAAGCGATTATGTGGCTATGTTTTTATCCAAAGCATCCAAGTTGCAAGCCTTGACATTTTCAAACAGCGATCTGCATTCTGAGTGTGTCAGCCAGTTTCCTAAATGTCCTTTTCTGACGGATCTTAATATTTCTTGTCACAATACAGGGATAACCGAAGAGACAATCAAGACGATTGGACAGTGCGCCAAGCTGCGATTTCTTAAAGTGGATCTTCCTCGCACTGTAGATTTTAACACTGCTCTGAATCATCTAAAGAACCATAAAACGCTAGAAGACTTAACGTTTGCACACGATAAGCTGAAATTGTCTTTTAACCCATGGGTTTTTAAACCTGCTGCTGAACAGCTGGTCACTTGCGTACAAACGATGCCCGCTTTGCGCGTCTTAGAACTTGATCCAGTGCTGCATTTCTATGTTGTGAAACAACTTCCCCATCATAACGTGTATGTGGAGGGAGGACGGCGACGAGAAAAATACAAACTTCTCCCCGCACCGGTCATGGAAAAGACTGAATCTAAAAATGACGGCGGAAAAAAGTAGTAGGAGGACGAGAGAGCGGAGAAGCGATTTTGGAGTGCGGGCGACCCGGCACCGCTTTTCATTCGCCGCGACCTGGCGCGGCGCTCTTTCCAGGAAGTCTACCTCCATATTTCTTCAAACGATACACACTTTTTCTCTCGAGATAAGCTGCGCCAGGTCGCAGCTAAGAAA
>JBIOJU010000302.1:0-1787 GCA_044451165.1 Chlamydiales bacterium
AAAACAAAAGGACTGGTTCTTATAATCAAGGGGACCGTTGCCTTGACTCTCCGGAACAGGTGTGCATAATAAAGTGTGTCAAGGGGACTGAGTCAAGGGGACGGCAGACTGTGTGAAAACTCCCCACAGAAAAAGGAATTAAGGGGATAAAGATCGAAATAAAGGGTGATAGAGAGGTGGAGAAAATGCCGTACATAAAAGGAGAGGACCGCAACCAAATCACCCTGTTTCCAGAGGCAGTAGATGACTATATCACCCCGGACAATCCGGTTCGGGTAATAGAGGCTTTTGTAGATTCCCTTGACATGAAAGAACTGGGCTTCAAAAGAACAACTCCCAATGATGTGGGGAGACCAGCATATGATCCCCGGGATCTCTTAAAACTTTATCTTTACGGGTACTTGAACCGCATCCGCTCATCGAGAAAATTAGAAGCTGAAGCGGGAAGAAACGTTGAGCTGATGTGGCTGCTTAAAAAACTGAAACCGGACTTCAAAACAATTGCCGATTTCCGCAAAGACAACAAAAAAGCCATCAAAAACGTTTTCAAACAATTCAACCTGCTGTGCAAAGAATGGGAGTTGTTCGGATGTGAAGTAATAGCAGTAGACGGCTCGAAATTCAGAGCATGCAACTCCAAACGCAACAACTACAATGATAAAAAAATAAAACGCCACCTGAAATACCTGGACGAGAAGATATCAAACTATCTGAAAGAGCTGGACAGCAACGATCAGGAAGAAGCTGATACCCATATCCCCAGTGCAGAAGAGATCAAAAAGCGTATTGAAGAACTAAAAAAACGCAAAGCCAAATACCAGGCCATGCAAAAAGAAATGAAAGAAAAAAAGATCGATGAAATCTCCACCACAGACCCCGATGCCCGCTTGATGAAGGTTAATAACAACGGGGCAGATGTCTGCTACAATGTACAAACAGCAATAGACCAAAAAAACAAACTGATCGTAGACTACGACGTAATTAACAACGCAGCAGACCAAGGGAATCTCTACGAGATGGCTGAAAAAGCCAAAGAAACATTGGGTGTTGAAGAAATAAAAGCCTTGGCCGATAAAGGCTATTACTCTACCTCAGACCTCAAAAAATGCGAAGGAAACAAAATTGAGACCTATGTAGCTAAACCAAAAAATACTGGTAGTGTGGCGAATCCTGATTTTCATCAAGATCGTTTCCAATATGACCAAGAACAAAACATTTACATATGCCCTGCTGGGCAGACACTTTACCCCAGTCGTATTAGAAAAATAAATGGTGTTGAATATCAAGACTACAAGAACTTCAGAGCCTGCAAGCAATGTGAGTTAAAAGACCAGTGCACCAGTTCCAAAAAGGGTAGAACCATTTCACGAAATCTTTGTCAGGAACTTCTTGATGAAATAGACAAACGGACACATGAAAACAAAGAACTATACGCCCAGAGGAATATGCTCGCTGAACACCCCTTTGGCACCATCAAAAGGATATGGGGTTACAGCCATTTTCTGACCAAGGGGTTAGAGTCGGTAAAAACAGAATCGGCCTTGAGTTTTCTGGCCTATAACCTGCGAAGGGCGATAAATATTCTGGGAGTTGAAGAAATGATAAGAAAATTGACCCCCGCATAAGCGGGAGTCTTCTTTTTTCTTTTAAAAACAGGTATTAATCTCTTAAATTTTTGCTATCAACATCCGATTTGGCGTTAATGGATACTATTATTTAGAAAAAACCTGCGTGTTTGTCACACAGTCTCCCGTCCCCTTGACTCACTTGACTCAGTCCCCTTGACT
>JBIOJU010000303.1:0-1779 GCA_044451165.1 Chlamydiales bacterium
AACCCAAGGTGATCGCCCTGATCGACGGTTATTTCATGCAAAATCTTTCTGTTTGGCACAAAGAGCTCCTTTTTGCCCTCGACAAAGGCGTGCTCCTTTATGGATCGAGCAGCATGGGAGCGCTCCGCGCCGCCGAAACCGCAGATTTTGGAATGATAGGTGTTGGGAAAGTCTATGAACTTTACCGAGACGGTTCTTTAAACGATGATGATGAGGTCGCGCTCGCCCATGGCCCCGCAGAAGAAGAGTATCTTCCCCTTTCACTTCCTCTTGTGAATATCCGTTTTACGCTAGAGCGTGCGCACCGTGAATGCAAAATTCCCAAAGAGGTGTGCCAGCAAATTTTCACCTACGCCCAATCCCTCTACTACCCTAACCGCACGGTAGATGAGATTGCTGCATGCGCCAAAAAAGCCGGATTATCCGAGAGGGACGTTTCTGTTTGGCTGACACAGTATTATGTCGATCAGAAAAAAGAGGATGCACTTCTTCTCCTCCAAACCATAAAAACTCTGCCAAAAACAAAAAAACCCGCAGAGAATAAATTTAATCCCACCTCCCTTTTTCAAATTTTGTACAACTATGACCGGCGCTCCTATTTTGGGACGACTTCACTCACGCAAAGGCAGATTGCACACCATGTTGCGCTCCATCATCCCGATTTTGCCGAACTCCTATTTCAAGCAAAGAACCGTATGCTCGTACATACGCTAGCAAAACTGTTGCGGATTGAAGTCACAAATGAGGAGATCGAAGAAGAAAAAAAACGGTTCTGCACGCGCCATGCGCTCCTGATACTCAGTGAAGAAGAGTGGGATGAATGGCGAACCCGCAATCATCTGTCTCGAGAAGATTTTGAGGAGCTCATACGGGAAAGAGCCGAAGCACGCAAAGTAGAGCATGCGATCACGGCAGGAGTGACTCCCTGGAAAACAACAAAAGCTCTTTTAGACGAACTAAAACTGCGCAATCAATACGAGGGGTGGGCGCAAAAAGCCGCTCACGCGCAGAGCCTCTTCGAGGAAACATGTCCTTGCTATCACGATATCGACCATGAGGAGCTCCACGACGAAACGTTAATCGAAGAACATTTACATACCACAAATTGGAGTCCCGATTGCCCCTACCCCCGCTGGGCAGAAGAAGCAGGATTCGAGAACCTCTCCGAGTTAAAAATGGAGATCCATAAAGCCAAGCTCATCCGTCAAGCGCAAGAAACCGCGAAAACGCAAACGTTTACTTTTCCGTTTTCCGATCTCGCTGATGGGTAGAAAAGAATTGTGGAAATACCTAAAGAGAATTATGTCTGAGAGAAATAACCAAAAAAAGGGGAAGAAGAAATTATGTTACACAGTAAAGCTGAGATAGATAAATTTCGTAAAGCGTGGGCAGAAGTTGTTGCCCGTGCATGGAAAGACGATCTTTTTAAACGCAAGCTCCTCACTCGAACAGATGTAGCCTTGAAAGAATATGGTCTTACCGTTCCCGCGGGCCTCAACCTCAAAATCCTCGAAGAGACCAGCAATTCCACATACCTCGTCCTTCCAAACAAACCTAAAGAAGAGCTCTCAGAAACAGAGATGAAAAAAATGGTAGCGGCAGGAGTTGCTGTAGGCTGGCTCTCAGTCATCACAGAAAAATAATCAACCAAGGACACACAATGACAAGCAAAGCTGAGATGGATAAATTTCGTAAAGCGTGGGCAGAAGTTGTTGCGCGCGCATGGAAAGACGATCTTTTTAAACGCAAGCTCCTCACTCGAACAGATGAAGCCTTGAA
>JBIOJU010000304.1:0-1775 GCA_044451165.1 Chlamydiales bacterium
ATTTCATCTACGGCCATGTGATCGATATGTTCCATCTGTTTTTCTGGGGATACTCATATCCTGTGTTCAATATCGCCGATGCTTCGATCTTCCTAGGGATCGTTTGGCTGCTTTTTCAATCTTTTGTGCGTAAGAAAAATGCCATCACTTCAACTTAGTCAGCAAGCCCCTGAAGGAACATTTTCCGTTTCCAAATGGCTCAAGCATCAAGTTTTGCTAGATAGTTCAGAAATGGAAGAACTGTGCCGCCACTTAGCTCCGTTTCATTTCTTTAACGTCAGTGAGATCAAACCTCTGCAAGATTTAGAACTTCCTCTAGAGCAGTTCTTAAAATCGTACCAAGAGTATATTGAAGTCCTCAAAGCCGGAAGAGTCCCGCTAGATCGTCAAATCCAAAGGCATCTTTCCTGCGCGCTCACGACGGATACAAATACTCTCTATGCCCATGCAATCGGGACTGAAAAATATATGGCCAAACCTTTAAAACCACTTGTCCAAATGCAGCAGCACCGGTTTTTTCCTTCTAAAACAGCAGGAACAATTAACCCCATGGTCATGAGCCATGAGAGCATCCATTGGGGAGTGCAATTGGCCTATCCGCAGATTTTCTTCGATGGCACAGTATATTCCAAAGTCAGCGATGAGACGCTCTTTCCCAACACAGCGCTTTTCACTAAGCTTGTGAAATGGCTCCGTTCTTCAACTGTCCCCACAACATTCCTGTGGGATGACAAAAAAATCTCGACGCCTATTCGTTTGGGGAAGCAGTGTTTCTCTTGGATCCATAATCATGCCCAGCTAAAAGAACAAGGGATTGCAATCCATGTCTATTGAAGTCGTCTCGATAGGAAACGAGGTGCTTAGAGGTATTATCATCAATACCAACGCCGCTTTCCTAAGTCGGAGACTGACTGAAGAAGGCTGGGATGTCTCTTGCCAAACAACACTTCCCGATGAAAATGCTTTGCTCAGACAGGGATTAGATGAGGCGCTCATCCGGAGTTCTGTGGTGATCGCAACAGGCGGTCTTGGTCCTACATTGGATGATAATACCTTAGTTTGCGCAAAAGAGCTTTTCTCTAAACCCCCGCATGAATTACCTAATTCCGTTGGAGTTGCTCCGGGGTGTTTGTTTTCAGAAAACAAAAGGCTCTTATTTTTGCTACCAGGCGTTCCTTCCGAGATGGAACAGATGTTTGAAGAGAGTGTCCTGCCGTATCTGAAAAAACACCTGCCCGCAAAACCGCTCCACCGCGAAGAGCTCCATTTTTACCTCTTAAAAGAAGACGATGTCGACCCTCTTTTGCGGGATCTGCAAAAAAAGCATAAGCTAGACATCGGGATTTACCCTTCTTATAGCGGTTTGTCGGTGATTTTAAGGGGTCCTAAGAAAGAACATGTGGTCGAGGCTAAAAAAGCCATTGCTGAGGCTTTTAAAGCCTCTCTATTGCCTGCGGCAAAGCTAGAAGAGGCGATCCATCACTGGATGGTCAAACACCGTCAAACGCTAGCCTTTGCAGAATCGTGCACAGGGGGCTTTATGGCCTCGCAGCTGACAGCCATTCCTGGAGCTTCGGAGTATTTTCTGGGGTCAATTGTGACCTATTCAAATAGCCTTAAAGAAGGCCTTTTAGGAGTGTCTGCTGACACCCTCAAAAAACACGGAGCTGTCAGCCGGGAGGCGGTTCACGAGATGTGGACTGGGCTGTTAAAGAAGACAGGGGCCGACTACGGGATCGCAGTTTCTGGGATCGCCGGGCCTACCGGCGGAACAG
>JBIOJU010000305.1:0-1769 GCA_044451165.1 Chlamydiales bacterium
TACGACGAGCGATCCTAGACTTAGTAGGCGTGCAATTATCGATCGACGCAATAAACGCATCCCGCATACAAAAATATGCAATTTCTGCGCTCACATTGCTTACCAGTGGAATCTGTATCTCAGCCGAAGCTCTCATTTCGTCAACACTCATAATGACTGCGGGAAAGACCCTGGCCGAGGCAGCTGTTGCAAAAGCCCTCGTTACCTTCTTTTGGCACTGGAGCGATACCGCTCGTCTTAGACAAAGCTATAGTGCAATTCTTCGAGGTGGGGTTCATAGCAGCGGCAGACCTGGTCTTGCGGATATCATTCTTCAAAACCTACCAAGGCTGCATCATGCGAACATGAGTCTTGTGACGAAAGTAAACGACATTCAACTAAGACCACTTTACCCTGAATTTTTTGTACAGTGGCATCACGAAATGCCTAGACAATGACGACCTGCGTAGCTTTTTGCATACTCGTTATCATCTTCTGAGCTCGAGAATCTCGCTGACTTTTTTTATACAAACATTTTCCTAACAGCGCCAGTGGGAGTCATTTGCTTTATCACCATATCATTCGTATCATGTTTTTTTATGTCCGCTCGCTCGAGAGCCTTAACCAAACACGCGAACCCAACACAGGCTGCACTGTTTTGAAAAGTCTCTTTGAGTTATCTTCTGCCCTGAAAACATCCTCAACATGGCAAAACGATGACTCCAGACACTCTTAGGCATGCAACGTTTGTGGATCTTACGCATACGCTGGACGACCGTGTGCCGACCTGGTCGGGTGGGTGTGGATTTCAGCAGGAGATTAAGCTGGATTATGATCAGGGACTGCGTGTGCTCCAGTATAAGATGCATGCAGGCGTGGGGACACACATCGATGCGCCGACCCATTTTTTTGAAAATGGGATGCATGTAGCAGATCTTCCTCTGGAGCAGCTGATCACCCCAATGTATCACATTGACATGTCCAAAGAGGCGGGGCCCGATTTTTTACTCTCGAAAGAGGCCATTATTGCTTTTGAAAAACGGGTGGGAAAAATTGAAAAGGGAAGCGCGGTTCTGCTGAGTACTAGCTGGTCCAAAAGGTGGCACGATAGTCGAGCGTACAGAAATCCCGATGCAAGCGGAAGGATGCATTTTCCTGGATTTAGTAGCGAGGCCGCAGATCTTCTTGTTGAACGCGAGGTGGCGGGTATTGGAATCGACACCCTCTCTCCCGACGGCACAAACAACGGCTTTCCCGTGCATGAAAAAATTTTGGGCACAGGAAGATATATTCTTGAAAATCTCTTTCAGCTCGAAAAAGTCCCTGCGCAAGGTGCGTTTCTAATCGCACTTCCTCTCAAGATTCGCGAAGGAACCGAGTCAGCCGTACGCGCAGTTGCCGTCCTTCTCAAAAGGTGAAGAAAAAGGGGGAAGCAAAGATCGGCTGGCGCCGGCAGGATGCCGCTTACCGCGGCGACAGGATAAGAGAGAAATGTCACTACAAAGAAGAAAAAAACCCTCTCCTATCTCTGGCAAAAAATCCCTCTATTGTCATCGTGCCGCTGCGGTGAGCAGCGATCCAGCCCGCGAAGCGGATCTTTGCTTCTTCCTCTCTCTTCGCTCTTCAGCACGCACCCCAAAATTAGTCGCCGCCCACCCAATCGCCGCCGAGGGCTTTGTAGAGGGCGATTAGGTCGCCGGCAAGAGACTGCTCACTTTCGGTGAGCGAGGTTTGAGAATCTATGAGCGTTTTTTGGGCTGTGAGGAGTTGTAGTTCATTGGCAAGACCGA
>JBIOJU010000306.1:0-1761 GCA_044451165.1 Chlamydiales bacterium
AAAGTGTTGGATTTATATCAGGTTTTCATAGAGCGCCTGAGAATACTTCAGGGCCGACTCATTAGTGGCATGCGAAATAGTGCCAATGATGACGTGACGCTTGTTGACAAGATTTTGCAGACAATTCTGACCAGAAATGGTTTTTCAATTGATCAGGCTTTCATTACTGATAAACTATTCGTAGAGGTCGCTGGACATGGGTATATTAGAGGCGCCATCCTTGACAAGGAACGAGTCGCTATCGAGGGAGAAAAAAACGCCTTAAAAAATAAGCTCTTAAAGTGACAGGTTATTTCTGCTGAAGAGTTTAATAGATTTGAAGAACGGCTCTTATGATGAAATACCTACTAGCAATTTTGTGTAAATTCTCATGACGAATTTCTAAAAATTACACAGTTTGGCTAAAGCGACAATTCCGATTTTTCTGTGATCACTCCATGCTCTACTTGGTCTGAAGAGCGAGCGATGTAACCCTCGAGAGCTTCGATAGACAAGTTTGCTCTTTCTAGAAGTTGTGTCTTCAGTTCATCAGGACACCCAAGGATAAAAATACTGAAATCAACAAGAGGGCTCTCATCCAACAGCCGAGCTATTATCTGAATGTCCCTGTGATATTGAACTACCTCTTTTTTTGTAAGATTTTTACCAGCTACAACGATCTCCTCAACGGCCATATCGACAGTATCCAAAGTGGCTGTTGAAAGCAGTAAAAAGAGAGCGGCGCACATTGTGCCTTCAAAATAGGCTTGGGTCGCTCGATTATCTTTGAAAAAATCCCCCCAAATTATCACCGTTGGGCCGAGAGCTGCAAGGTTGAGCATCAACCCCATCAACTTGACAGAAAGGCAAAGTTTTGGCCTTACCTGTTCTGCTATCGTCCTCTCTTTTTTGCATCTCAAGCAGTTAAATAAAGACCGAAACATGAGCTGTGTGGTTTGAATGATCGATTTACCAGTTAAATAAACCCCCGTAGCCAACACCGCTGCCGCAAAGCCGCCGGCAACATAATCGTTATCGATCATATGCTCTTTGGTTTTAGTCCATGTATACATAGTAATTGCCACTTGAAAAGATGAAGTTAACCAAAGACCGATAGCAGAAGAAGCACGATCACAAAGCGAAGCACTCCTGGCCGCAGGATACGCAGGTTGGCTATCGAAAATCATTTGCGCATAAGAATCCACCTTACCAACCGAATGTTCTCCTTCTCTGAGTAAAGATACTTTCGCGAGATGCTCGAGTTTATCGAGATATTCCATCTGTCGAAAAAATTCGCGATGCTCATCGACCAAGAGGAGCATTTCTGAACGCACAGCTTCAACCTGCTTTCCCACCTCTCCTAAAATGCACTTCTGCATTTTTAGACTTTTTTCAATGGAAAGTTGAATGGAACGAACCGGCAACAATGCACCTGCACCGAGCAAAACACCAAATCCAAGAGCTTGATAACCCCGGTTGTAATCTAATGCGGGGAGTGCAATCGGTATCTGTGACAAGAGCGCTAACGCAACAGAAGTTGAAATAATAGCTACTAAATAGCACCTTCCTTTACTCTGACGATGCTGGAGTATGATTTCGTGTTCGCCTTTAGGACCCAAAACATCATCGATGGTTCCTGTAATAGCCCAATATTCTAAATTGAAAAAGGCGGCAGAATTCGCAAAAGCAAAAAACGGCCCACCAGGCAGGGTAAGAGCTATGGGTATGTATGGAATTTTTGCTCCGGCAGAAACTATGAGGCAAACGCCCTTAAGGGTTCTA
>JBIOJU010000307.1:0-1759 GCA_044451165.1 Chlamydiales bacterium
CTTTAGTTTGAGGTTTGGGTCCAGGATAACGAAACTTTTTCTCGTCGATCTCCTTTCTTTTCTCCCCCAGCTCCTCAAGCTCCTTGGCGTAAAAATAGTAGACGAGCTGTGTGCCGTGATGTTCACGGATAATATCGATAAACTGTGTAGGAAGACGATGCTTCCTAGCAAGTCGTTCTCCCTCCGTCACGTGGGCAATGATCACTTGGGCAGACTCTTGTGGTGTGAGTAGCTGGTGCATATTAAATCCGCTGAGCTGGTTCTCAAAAAAGTAGTGGGGATTGAGCAGCTTGCCGATATCGTGATAAAGGGCGCTCACACGACAAAAAAGACCGCTTGCACCGATTGCACGGGCTGCCGACTCAGCAAGACTTCCAACGACCAGACTGTGCTGATAGGTACCCGGTGCCTCAACACTCAATTTACGGAGGAGAGGATGGTGCGGATCCATGTATTCGACTAGCGCCATATCGGTGACCATCGGGAACAGAGATTCAACAACAGTGAGCAGTCCTACAGCACCTGCTGCGGTAAGGAAGAGAAAGACAAAACTTGTGAGCAGCTCAAAAGCAATCACCTGTCCATGCATCGTATGATCCCAGAGATGGAAGGCAAGAGAAATTGCAATTGTTGTTACAAAAATCTTTCCACAGATCGCGAAGACTTCACGCTTTTTATAGAGTTTTGAACCCCAGATCAGCGCGACTAAAGAGGCGAGAATATTGAAAATAAAAATCCTTACCTGATCTCCTCCTGTTGCGAGAGCGAGCGCAACGGCAAGCCCCAAAGAGCCAAAAAGAGCTACCTCCCAACCGATTAGAATCGAGAGCAAAATTGTCGCAAAGGGAAGAATGAGGGGATAGGGTGTGAGGTCGGCGAAGATCTGTCCAGCAAAAAGGAAATACTCCTGAAGCTTAAAAAACAGGAAGGTCAAAATGATAATACCCACCATGAGAGAAAGCTGCTGAACGTTGGCATAACCTTTTGGGTGGCGGGTGCGGAGAAATGTAGACGCTGCAATCGTGAAAATGGAGCCCATGAGGCATGTTCCGAGTAGAGAAAAGGGGTGCCAATGGTCCCGCTCCTTGCCGAGCGCGTGCGTCATCGCGTTGAACATTGCAACGTGACGATGGGTCACTTTTTCTCCCGGGCAGATAATATGCGTACCCGCGCGCACCTTGGTGATCTTAGCAGGAATTGTCTCTTCAATACTTTTTATAAAGCTTCTCTCGACGATCGCATCTTCTTCTAGTTGCCATGGGGTGCCTTCAAAAAAGGAGAGAAGATAATCAAGGCTGCTTCCTTTTAGGCCGACCTGTGTTTGCAAATTGTCTTTCAGATGAAGCCAGAATGGTTCCGGTAACTTCCCCTCTTGGGCCATGAGTGTTAGGAATAGATCGCTCTCATCTGGTAAAAGTGGCTTCACACGATGGAGGGTCCTCGCATCTGTGTGTCTTGCTTGTACAAGCGCGCTCTCGATCTGCTCAAGCCCTTTTACGATTTTTTCAAAAGAGACGTCCGGAAAGGAGTGCCTCCACTCTTCTGCATTTTTGAGTTGATCTGCAACTTCACTGCACTTTCTTTTCACTTCATCGACTTTTGTAGAGTAGATAACGCCAATATCGCGCGCGGCTTCGCGGCGGAGCACCTGCGTCGCTTCCTCAACCATAAATTTGAAAACGATCTGGCTCGTGATAAAACGAGTCGCGGTGGTGCCCACCTCGAGAACTTTGGCAGACTCTTTTCGAAAATGGAAAAA
>JBIOJU010000308.1:0-1741 GCA_044451165.1 Chlamydiales bacterium
ATGTAGATCAGGGCAGCATTTTTCGAATCTACAATTTCTTTGCAGAGCGGAAAGAGCTTCAATTGTTTTTCCGAATGAGAATCGAAAAAGTACGCAGCGTGAGTTCCCGCTCCAAGGGAGTCGCGCTTTCTTCTCCCCGGTGAAATCTCTGCGCTTGCTTCCGCCATCTATGAACCCGGCGCTATTCTCAATATCATCCAATGCTGTTAACTTATCTTATTGTTTTCTGTCAAAAAACTCGAAAGCAATGAATTTCAAAAAGGTGAAGGAGCTTTTGCAAACCCGATATGGAAACTCTGCACTTCATGATTTGAAGAAAAAAAGCGTCATTAATTTTCCAGATTTGAGCTAAGGCTTAAATCAACAGCGCACTTTTCGCTTCATTTGTGACTTCTAAGAGCTACGCAGATAGAAAATATGGAGCTCTCCTCGATCCTGATGATTTACCGAGAAAATGGTATAACATTGTTCCTGATTTACCAGAACCACTTGCCCCGATGCTCAATCCGCATACTCGCGAGCCGATGAGCGTCAAAGATTTCGAAAAACTGTTTCCCAAGGAACTGGTTAAACAACAGTTCTCGATGGAAAGATGGCTGGATATACCCGAAGAAGTTTGGGACGCCTATAGAAGACTTCCTAGACCAACTCCTCTCGTCCGAGCAAAAAGATTGGAGCGCTTTTTGAAAACGCCTGCAAAAATATACTACAAGGCGGAGCAGTTTTCCCCGGTTGGGAGTATGAAACCCAACAGTGCGATACCCCAAGCTTACTACGCAAAGAAACAGGGCCTGACACTCGCTATTTCAGAAACTGGAGCGGGGCAATGGGGATCTGCACTCGCCATGGCATGCTCTTTTTTTGAGCTTCCTGCGAGGATTTACATGGTAAGGGTCAGCTCGCAGCAAAAACCCGGTCGTAAGATAATGATGCAAACTTACGGCGCAGAGGTGTTAGAGTCACCCAGCGACAGAACAAAGATTGGTAAAAAATTGCTTCACGAGAATCCCAACCACCCTGGGGGGTTAGGCATCGCGATTAGCGAAGCGATCGAAGACACCTTCGCGACCGAGGGATCGAGGTATCTTTTGGCATCTGCTTTCAATTATGCTCTAGCGCATCAAACAATCATCGGTCTCGAAGTGAAACAGCAGATGGAGTTACTGGATGAGGTGCCCGACATTATGTGCGGGTGCATCGGTGGGGGCTCGAATTATTCGGGCTTTATCTATCCCTTTGTTAGAGAAAAGATGAGGAAGAAAATCGACACCGAATTTATGGCCTGCGAACCCTCTGCTGTCCCATCGACGACTCGCGGCACCTTTACCTACGATTATGCTGATACAGCGGAGCAGACACCGCTTGTAAAAATGTACACAGTGGGGCATAACTTTTCCAATCCACCCATTCACGCCGGTGGACTACGATACCATGGCAAGGCACCGAGTTTGTCTCTACTGATTTACAAGAAAATAGTCAAATCGATATCTTATCCCCAGACAAAAGTTTTCGAAGCGGCGAAAATTTTTGCGCAAACTGAAGGAGTCATCGTTGCCCCGGAATCTTCGCATGGTCTACGATACGCCATTGACCAAGCCACTCGTTGCAAAAAGACCAATGAGAAAAAAGTAATCGTTTTCAATAACTGCGGTCATGGACTGCTCGATCTCTCTGCATACGATGAATTTAATCGCGGCAAGATGGTTGATTGGAGCCCGGAAGAAATTGTCGCTCCACAGTA
>JBIOJU010000309.1:0-1741 GCA_044451165.1 Chlamydiales bacterium
AGTTTTGACACTCTCATCACAGCGCTTCCACAGAGCCTCATTCGCGAGATTTTTTTCTTTGCTGAAAAACTTTTAGGAAAGACCCTGCAAACCATCTGGGCACCTCACGGCAATTCGGACAAAGGACACCTCGCGCCATTCATGGAGGGGTTACGTAGCGAAACGTGTGCGTTTGTCTATGGAGAGAAGATGGTCGATTTTTTACGAGAAAAAGGAGCACTAAACCAGCTCGAGCGCACAATCTATATCGGCAACTACCGAAAGCGGTTTGCAGATCTCCATCAGGATTTTTACCGCAAGCTCGTGGAGAGCAAGATCTTCTCTAATCTTTCGCAAAAAAACCGAACCATTCTCTTCGCTCCCACATGGGAAGATGCGGAAGACTCCTCCTCGTTTTTTTCTGCCGCTCCCCTTCTTATTAACCAGCTTCCCGAACATTTTAATCTCATCATCAAGCCCCATCCAAATTTGCGTTGGCAAAGAGGAGGAGACGCTCTCACGTTGCTCTCTACCCTTCGCAAACCTAATCTTCGTGTGATCTGGGATTTTCCGCTCATCTATCCCCTGCTGGAACGCATCGATATCTACCTGGGCGATCTCTCTTCAATTGGGTATGATTTTCTTTCCTACAATCGCCCTCTCTTTTTTTTCCGAAACACAAAAGTGAACCCCTCGCTGTTTCTTTTCCGCTGTGGAACTGAAATTCCTGAAAGCAGCCTCGAGCAGATCTATCCATTCATCGAAGAGCATCTCGCAAACGATCAAACCTTCTCCTCTATTCGCAAAGAGGCCTACACTTACACATTTGGAAGGGACAAAACATCTGAGGAGTGGCAGGAGGTATACCATGCAGCGCGCAGCAGCAGTTAGCACAGGGCCATACACCCATCTAGATCATTTGGGCGTCTTGGCCTCACTGTTGTCGATTCCACTCATTGTGATAGACGAGAGGTCTTATGCTCTTGCAAAAACTTTTTACCCTCAAAGCGAGGTGGTATTTAAGCAGCCAGGAGAGCTCACGCTAGATTTTTTGGCAGAAAATTTTGATCTGCTCTTAGGTTGCGGCAAATACTGGTGTCTGGAGCTTCAGCCCCTTTTTGAACTGCTCTACCGCAAGAAAATGCGCTTTGCTCTCTGTCCGCATGGCAATTCAGACAAAGGGTCTACTGCAGAAACGCATCCGCAGCAGGACATTGCTTTTATCTACGGCGAGCAGATGGAAAAAATGATGCGGGACAATGGAATGATGGAAAAGGTAACCGCAGTTGTCAGAACGGGAAATTATCGCTACCCATTCTACTTGAAACATCACGCCTTTTATGACGCGCTCGCTGAAAGGCAGATCTTTTACAAGTTGTCCAAACAGAAGAAGACCATTCTCTACGCGCCTACCTGGTCTTCCAAAACTACCCCCCTCCAATTTTTTCACACCTGTGAGTCTCTCATCCAAACACTATCTTCGGAGTACAATCTTCTCATTAAGCCCCATCCGTTTACCGAAGAAGACGTAGTGGGAGAGCTCTCCCTGCTCCACGCAAAGCACGAACATAATTCCAACGTTGCATTTGCGGATGGCTTTCCAGCAATCTATCCGCTTCTTGCACGCTGCGACGCGTATCTGGGCGATTACTCTTCTATCGGATACGACTTTCTCGCTTTCGATCGTCCCCTATATTTTTTTCAAACATCGCACCAAAACCCCACGCTCATCGCACAAGCAGGTGTAGAGCTGGGTGAAGAT
>JBIOJU010000310.1:0-1716 GCA_044451165.1 Chlamydiales bacterium
ACACCTAATTTTAGAAGGCTGAGGGCATTTAGAGCCTCCCTTGTCTGCAGTTGGTAGGAGTGCAAAAGCAGTCCATAAGCGCGGCTGACTTCGTCTTTAACTGAAGGAGAAGGTTCTGCCTTTAATTTTTCTCGCGCGCTCTTTTCTAACGCGCTGAGCCTAATAGCTGACTCGTGTAGTGTTCGAAGAATCTGCTCTTCGGAAACTCCAACTGTAAATGCGTTTTTTAGCAGGAGAAGATCGCCTACCATCTTTTCTACGGCGCCCTCCATGCTGGTCGCCACTACCGTTTCTACTCTGTGTTTAATTAGAATCTCATCCAGCTGGCCGGTATGAATAAGTGCGGGGAGGTGAAGGTAGATGAGGGCGATAAAGCCTGTTCCACACAGGGTGGGGTCAGCGGTGAGAAAACCAAATTTAGGAGAAAAGGCAAACCCTAGCTGTTCGCCGAGAGCGGTATCAATTTTGGAAAGGCGCGCGAAGGCGTTTTCCCATTCGCCTTTAGTGTCTAAGAAGTGGATCTGTAGATGGTCTTCAATGTTGAGGAATGCGAGCAATCGCCCAGGGCCGTCGATCACAAAGCCTTGGCCTTGCGTGGTGTTTTGAAAACTCTCTAAACAGAGGTAGTGTTCATAGAGGCACTCCTTATCGATAGGCGAGAGGTCGGAAGCTCTTAAAAGTTGCGGTTGTTCGATGAGAGATGTGGAAAGTAGAGCGCCTTTGAGCTGATTAAACACTAGCTCGGCCTTGCCTTCATTCAGCTTGGGTGGAAAAAAAAACCGGGGGATGTTGCGATGGAGAATAAAAAGTGAGACCGGCCAGATGGGATCAACATCTTCTTTCCACGGAGCATGCGCGAGGAGTGTCTCAGGAAGATTAATTTTTTCTGTCATCTTGTTTAGGTTTTTCCGTAAGGGCTTTAATCTGATCTCGTAGAAGAGCTGCCTCTTCATAATTTTCGCGTTTGAGCGCCTCATTGAGCGCTTCGTTGAGGGCCAAAATGCGAGATGATGCGGCGATGGTGACGGTCTTTTCTGGCGATTTTCCAAGATGCAAAGCTTGCGAGCGTTTAATAGACAGACTCTTTTTCATGCGCGCCGGTAGACTATCTGATTCGATCAGTTGTGATACGAGAAGATCGGAAAAAACCGTATAGCATTCGAAACAGCCCAGCGGATTGCCCGTTTTGACCGACTCAAGCGTTGTGAGGCAGTTCCCGCAGGAGAGGCCCGTACCCTGGCGCTCTTCACCCGCCCTCGCTAGCTGAGCGTCTCCGTGTAATTTCTGCTCGAGGACAGGACAGTCGCTGCACATCTCTGTGCGCACGACTGTCTTGTCGAAGATCTCTTTGTAGATGACTTTGATCGGTTTTTTGCAGTGGCTGCACTCTACTGGTCGCTCTGGCATTTTCCACCCCCATTTCGAATTCTATGAAATCATTGGAAATAGAGCCAGTGCTGTTAACGAACTTCTTCGGTTACAGCTTTTACTACCTTAGGGACAGGGCGGGGCATGAAGAAGATAAAAAAGAAGATGAGGAAGAGAAGGCCGCCTAAGCTGCCAATTGCGTTGAGATAAGGCTCTTCTTCATAATACTTGGTCAAAAAGCCTGCGCATGTAGGTCCTAGATTTGAGAAGCACCAGGCAAATCCCATGAGAATTGCAGAAACAGTGCTGGGGCTTTCGGGTACAAGGCGATTGCCCCAAGAGACGATG
>JBIOJU010000311.1:0-1697 GCA_044451165.1 Chlamydiales bacterium
CCGGCGAAGCCGATCGTGCTTCTTTTTCTTTCTTCATTGTGCGGGACGAGCAGCCGCGATCCTGCCGGCCTTAGGCCGTTCTTTGCTTCTTCCTCCCTTTTGCTTCTTTTAATTCTTGTGTGGTAGTCTTTTGCTCATATGAAATTGAAGAAACTGCTTAAAGAGGCCGGGCTCGAGCTGCGCGGCGGATCTGATGTCGAAATCACTGGTATCTGTTCGGATTCAAAGCGTGTTGCACCCGGAAATCTTTTCATCGCCAAAAAAGGATTAACGCATGATGGCGCCCGTTTTATTCCGGAAGCAATCAATGCCGGTGCATCTGCTGTTGTCTCTTCTATCTACGACCCTTTCCTGCCAGAAGAAGTGGTCCAGATCATCCATTCGGACATACCACAGCTCGAATCTGAGCTTGCAAAAATTTATTACCAGAATCCTGTAGATAAGCTATTTCTAGTAGGAATCACTGGCACAAATGGGAAAACAACCACCTCCTATCTCGTAAGACATCTCTTCGAGTCTTCCGAGATACGTTGCGGACTGATCGGAACAGTGGAATGGATTGCTGGTAAAAATCATCACCCTTCGCTCTACACCGCTCCCGACCTTCTCACCAACTACAGGCTCTTTCAGGAGATGGTACAAAGCGGCTGTAAAGCAGCTGTCATGGAGGTCTCATCCCATGCTCTAGAACAAGGAAGAGTCCAGAATATTGAATTTGATGTTGCAGTGTTCACAAACCTAACCCAAGACCATCTCGATTACCACAAAACAATGGAAAATTATGCAGAGGCAAAAGCCAAACTGTTCGATGCGCTTGGTCGAGGTGTCATAAAAAAGTCTTTTGCAAAGATCGCTCTTGTCAACGCGGATAGCAACTGGACACCCAACCTAGTGAAAAATTACCAAGGAAAACTGCTCACATACGCAATCGAACAAAATGCCGATATTCGTGCGCACGAAATTTATCTCTCGCCTCAAAAGATGCAATTTGTTGTCACCTACCAAAACGAGCAGGCTACATTTTCTCTCCCTCTCATCGGCCGTTTCAATGTATATAACTGCCTTGCAGCTATTGGAGTAGGGCTTACATACGGCTTCTCGCTTAAAAAAATGGCAGACCTATTGCGCAGCTTCAAAAATGTAAGGGGGCGTCTAGAGAGAGTTGAAAATCGACGTTCCCTCAACATCTTTGTCGACTATGCCCACACAGATGATGCATTAAAAAATGTACTCGAGACTCTTTGCGAAATCAAAAAAGGCAAATTGATCCTTATCTTTGGTTGTGGTGGAAATCGTGATAAAGATAAGCGACCAAAAATGGGCAGTGTAGCAGAACAGTTTGCAGATGTGTGCATTGTGACTTCTGACAACCCACGTAATGAAGACCCGGCCGAGATCGCGCACGAAATTCTCAAAGGGTTTAGCCGACCAGAAGAAGTGATCGTCTTGCTAGACCGCAAAGAAGCGATCGAACACGGGGTGTCTCTTACAGGATCTAACGATATTCTCCTCATTGCCGGCAAGGGCCATGAGACGAAACAGATCTTTGCCCATCAGACCGTCCACTTCGACGACTGCGAAGTCGCGCGGGGTATTGATAACAACTAAAGACCACGAAGTGGTCTAAAGTTGGGCACAGGCACGTTTACGGGCACAAACAGAGAAGACTTGTTTTTTGGAATGCTGTGACCTGGCGC
>JBIOJU010000312.1:0-1673 GCA_044451165.1 Chlamydiales bacterium
CAACGAGGTACACGGGAAATGGTTTGATGCGCATTGTTTGAATGAGCATGAGCGCTTCAAACAGCTCATCGAGGGTGCCGTAGCCGCCGGGAAAGATCACAAAAGCCTGTGCATAGCGCACAAACATCACTTTGCGCACAAAAAAATAACGGAAGCGAAGGAGATACTTTCTGTCGATGTAATGATTTGGCTCTTCTTCTTGAGGAAGGTCGATGCAGAGACCAGAAGAGCGGCCGGTGCCTTCCAATTTTGCTCCCTTGTTGATCGCCTCCATAATGCCTGGGCCACCGCCCGTGATGACGGCAAAGCCCTTCTTGGAAATTTTGCCGGCAAAAAGTGTTGCGAGCTTGTAATAGGGATCACTTTCTTTGCTTTTCGAGGAACCAAAAATGGTCACCGAAGGTCCGAGAGAGACGAGTGTTTCAAATCCCTGGACCAGCTCAGATACGATGCGAAAAACTCTCCACGCGTCGATTGTATGAGAAGCAGGAGGGGTGTACTCCTTTTTTGCAGATCGAGGTTTAGGAGAAGAATTTGCGCCGGGCTTTTTTCTTGTACGGGACATGTCCATGTTTTCCATATACAACTTCGTGGAGGTTTTCTATCGCCATAAAGGCGGTCGGGTCTTCTCTCAAAATAATATCCTTTAATTCAGCAAGATCGAGGCGTTCAATGATGATAAAAAGGATCTCGCGCGATTCGCCAGAAAAGCCTCCTTTTCCGTGCATGATCGTTAGCCCCAGGCCGAGCTCTCGCATGATCACTTCTCCTAGCTCTTTTGGTCTGGAAGAGACGATGAGAACCGATTTGAGCTCCTCGAGACCGACAATCACCAAGTCGATCATTTTGAAGGCAACGATGTAGGTAATGAGGGACCGAATGGCGATGTGCCAGTCTTGAAAGATCCAGCCATAGGCGCCGAAGACAAAGATGTTGATGAAAAGAATAACCTGGCCGACGGTGAACCCCTTCTTGCGGTTAATAATGATCGCCAGAATTTCCGTACCATCGACACAACCGCCCGCGCGAATGATAATCCCAACTCCGACCCCCAGGATGGCGCCACCAATCACAACAACCTCAAGAGGATCGCCGATAAAATGGGGTGCCGATTCAAGAACAAAAAGAAAGCCTGCAAAGGAGACGATCGCCACAAGCATGTGGATAACAAATGTACGCCGAATTGCAGTGTATGCCAAGTGAAGGAAGGGAATTGTCAGAATGACGATGAAATAGGAGAGGTATTGATCCCCAAAAATCCTTGCCAAAATCAGGGCAACACCCACAACCCCACCGTCGATCAGCTGGTTTGGCACCAAAAAAATGCGGATTGCGCCAGCTGCCAAAAAAGCACCCACCATGATCCAAAGAAAGGAGATCACGTTGTGGAAGGTAAATTTAGCTTTTGAGGGAGGAGGATTGAGCATAGTGTGTAGACAATTTCAACAACATTTTAAAAAACGCGGGAGACGGGGCTCGAACCCGCAACCTCTGCCGTGACAGGGCAGCGCTCTAACCAATTGAACTACTCCCGCATCATGGGCGCAACAGGACTCGAACCTATGACCACCTGTGTGTAAGACAGGCGCTCTACCAACTGAGCTATGCGCCCCCATCTATCCAAAAAGATCTGCTACAATGTAATGCCCAAGAGAATTTTTCTCAAGAACTTA
>JBIOJU010000313.1:0-1659 GCA_044451165.1 Chlamydiales bacterium
AACTTACGAAAGCCTTGCGCTTTGTGAGCCTTGTGGTTCAGATGATGATTGAGGTTGGAACTGAAACAAGCGTTCCGCTACCGCAAAGTCAAAATCAGTCGTGATTTTGATGTTTTTCTCTTCACCAGCAACGATGTAGACTTCTTTTTCCATTGCCAAAACAAGCGCACAATCGTCCGTTGCGCTTACACGCGATTTTTTTGCTCTTGCATGCGCTTCCAAAATGAGTTTGTAGGAAAAACTTTGTGGGGTTTGTCCACGCATGAGTTCTTTTCTTGGGGGAATCGCATCAATCGTTTTACCATCGCGCGTTTTGATGAGAGTATCTGCAGACGGAATACAGGTGTCCACGGCCTCATGCTTCTCACACGCTTCGACGTTACGTTTTAAAATCGCATGACTTACAAAAGGACGTACTGCATCGTGTATGATCACGCGATCGGTCTCTTTTCCGCAGGCAAGAAGTCCAAGATAGGAGGAGTCTTGGCGTGTTTCTCCTCCGGCCACGACACGCACGCCTGTGTAGGAGTGCACCTCTTTTTCTACCTCTTCGATCCAGTCGTGCGCGCAGACAAGAATGATCTCTTGAAAAAAACCACTTTCTACAAACGTATCTAAGGTGTGAAGATAGATTCTCTTCTCTCCAAGCAGATGAAACTGTTTAGGAAGGGGGCTGTTGAATCGTGCTCCGCGCCCCCCCATGAGAATCAGGGCTTTGAGAGAAAACGGTCTGTCCATTAGATTATTCTCCAAACTTTTGCCTAAGTAGCTCAACTGGCAGAGCAATGCATTCGTAATGCAGAGGTTGTCGGTTCAATTCCGGCCTTAGGCAATCTTTCTTCTGGCTGGGCGCTAAATCTTCAGCACAACGCCCTGCAGCTCCTTGTGTAAAAACTCAGCACGCCGATGGGTGATCGCATTTGGGTCGAGTGTTTTCTCTTGGAAGAGGTGAGAAAGATGGCCGTGTCGGCACTTAAAAAAAATGTCGTTGAGCTTGCTTTGTGTGATCCCTGAAACCCAATCGAGATCGACACCTAATTTTAGAAGGCTGAGGGCATTTAGAGCCTCCCTTGTCTGCAGTTGGTAGGAGTGCAAAAGCAGTCCATAAGCGCGGCTGACTTCGTCTTTAACTGAAGGAGAAGGTTCTGCTTTTAATTTTTCTCGTGCGCTCTTTTCTAACGCGCTGAGCCTAATAGCTGACTCGTGTAGTGTCCGAAGAATCTGCTCTTCGGAAACCCCAACAGTAAATGCATTTTTTAGCAGGAGAAGATCGCCTACGATTTTTTCTGGGTCGCCCTCCATGCTGGTCGCCACTACCGTTTCCACCCTATGTTTAATTAGAATCTCATCCAGCTGGTCCGTATGAATAAGTGCGGGGAGGTGAAGGTAGATGAGGGCGATAAAGCCTGTTCCACACAGGGTGGGGTCAGCGGTGAGAAAACCAAATTTAGGAGAAAAGGCAAACCCTAGCTCTTCGCCGAGAGCGGTGTCAATTTTGGAAAGCCGCGTGAAGGCGTTTTCCCATTCGCCTTTAGAGTCTAAGTAGTGGATCTGTAGATGGTCTTCAATGTTGAGGAATGCGAGAAATCGCCCAGGGCCGTCGATCACAAAGCCTTGGCCTTGCGTGGTGTTTTGAAAACTCTCTAAACAGAGGTAGTG
>JBIOJU010000314.1:0-1653 GCA_044451165.1 Chlamydiales bacterium
CTCCCAGACCGCAAGAAGTAACGGAAGATGAAGAAGTGATGAACGATGAGTGATGAGTGTTGAACTGAAGAGGAGACAGAAAGTGCACTCTTTTTTTGGAGTGCGTGCGACCTGGCGCCGCTTTCATGGACAGCGACTCTGGCGCTGCCTCTTCTCCCTAAGCCCATTGTCATGCATGTTCTTCATGCTGCAGATACTTTTCCCCTGGAGGCTTACTTGCGCCGCGCCAGGTCGCGTCGAAGAAAAGCGGCGTCGAGACCGTCGCACTCCAAAAAAGAAGGATTCACTTTTCTTTGTCTAATTTTTATTTAATAAAAAATTCTTTACGGACAATTTCCAAAAAGTGTTTATCTGGTGCTTTGATTGAATTTGTTTTATAATAGTTATCTTTTTCAAATAAATGGAATCGTATGAGTGGCATTGCTCAAATTCTTTCGTCTGTAGGCCCGCGCAGGATCATTTTTTATGATTTTCTTTTGTGCCAGGGTCAGCTTTTTGTCGTGAGCAGAAGGATCAACCGCGTCTGCCAAGACGCTCTTTCACAACGCCTAACAGAGCGGATCGAAATGCGCGATCGCACCTTTTCGGAGAGAACAGAGGCGGTGGCAAGACAGCTTGTTCGCCCAGGCGAAACGATGCAGGATGCAAGGAGAAGGCTTTACGACCCCGTCAACGCGAGAATGCTCACTCTGTCTGTTGTGGCTTGGGGGTTTATGATTAACTTTGAGCGTGAATTTGCGCTGGGATATTGGTGGACAAGAGCGCAAGAGATCAATGGAGAGTGTGAGGCAGATGGTGCTGAAAACCAGCGTCAGACACAACGCTGTTTAATCTTCTTGAACGAGATGCATGAGGTGCTTGCTGCGCTACCTGATGTACCACCCTGGGACGCCTTGCCTCAACTGATCAATAGATTAAGACCGTTTATTGCTCAGGAAAATCTTGCCATACAATTTAAAGCGTTGCTCCCGCCAGCACCAGAGCCGTCACCGACTACTTCCAGAACGTTTGCTGCTCTACATCAGCGTCATACTGACTTCGCGCGAATCAGCGGAGAGGGGCGCCTCGAGTTTGAGCGTACACCACAACGCCTTTCTTTACAGAGCTTGCGTTCAAATGAGGAGATCGCCGTCCATGCGGAATACGCACGAGACACGGGTCTGTATCAATTTTGGGGTGATGTGCGGTATAGATTAGAAGGTCTTTGGCGACATCATCATCTTTTAGAGCCTTTTCTTGCGCCTGATGTGGGCACTCCTCCAAATGTGATTCGCGCATGGATCAACGAGCCTGCAAATCGAGAGATCATTGAAGGCGTGGAAGGAATCCGGACAGATCGGTATTCTGTGTTTCCTCCTGAGATTGGAAGGTTCAGCGGTCTCGTTCAACTGACGAGCATTGGACGGGAAGGGAGAACCCTCGTGCATCTGCCAGATGAGCTTGCTCAGTTAAATCGATTGTGTATCCTCAACATGCCCAATAATGCGTTTCGAGAGATTCCCAGAGTACTAGAAAGGCTTCCTGCATTAGAAATTGTAAACCTTGCAGGGAATACCGTACCTATCCGCGTTCTTCCAGCATGGTTTGTGCAAAAAATGGAAAGCGGGCTTTTGCGCAAATTGTTAATTGGGTTGAGCAATGAAGTTGACCAGA
>JBIOJU010000315.1:0-1649 GCA_044451165.1 Chlamydiales bacterium
ATACTCGAGCTTTTCAACTTACAAATACTTTTCCTCTCAGAACCCCGCCGCGCCAGGTCGCGGCGAAGAAAAGCGGCGCCGGGTCGCCGCACTCCAAAATGAGCTTACTTTCTTATTTATGAACAACTCAAAAGAAAATGTGGGTGTTACGAATGAGCGCGCGGCGAAGCTGATCGTTGATCAGCTCGTTCAGCAGGGTGTGCGGTTTTTTTCTCTCTCGCCAGGCTCCCGCTCTACTGCCTTCGCCATTGCCATTGCAGAACATCCTGAGGCGTGCTCCGTGGTCCATTTTGATGAGCGAGGTTCTGGCTTTCAAGCCCTTGGATACGCAAAAGGGGCAAATGCACCGGCCGCTGTCTTGGTCACTTCTGGTACTGCCGTTGGCAATCTTTTGCCCGCAGTCATGGAAGCCTCTGTGGCACAGATTCCCTTAATTTTGATTACGACTGATCGCCCACAAGAGTTGCGTGGAATTGGCTCCAATCAGACGGTAGATCAGGTCAAAATTTTTCGAGATTATGTCCGTTGGCAGCTAGATCTTCCCTGCTCAGACCCTCTCATTCCCGATGCTTATCTTGGAACAAGCGTGGCACACGCTGTCTTTCAGAGCATGCATGCACCCAAGGGCCCGGTACAACTCAATTGCATGTTTCGCGAGCCCCTCTTTTCCCAAACTCCTCTTGCGACTCCACATCTGCTCTCAACGCACTATGAAAAAAGCTTCCCACTCCCCGCCTCTACCACTCTCGAAGGGTGGGCCTCCCTTCTCGCATCTCGAGAGAAAGGAGTGATTATTGTTGGGGGGAATGCGGGCATTGACGATGAGGCGCCGATCTACGAGCTCGCAAAAAAATTGGGCTTCCCCATCATCGCGGATATTCTCTCGGGGATAAGAACGAGCCACAGTCACGTTATTCCCTATAGCGATCTCATCTTAAAAACGGTTCAAGATCTTAAGGTAGATACCGTCCTTCACTTTGGAGACAGGCTCGTGTCGAAGACTCTCCTAGAGTGGCTTGCGGCCTCTTCTCCTTCTCTCTATTTTCTCGTTGCAGCCCATCCTGTTTTTCATGATCCTAAGCATCAGGTCACACACCGTTTGGAGTGTAGCCCTTCTCTCTTTTCTCAGCTCCTCTATCCACATTTAGAGATAGCACAACACCGCTTCTTTCAAGAGTGGAAAAATCGAGCCGAAAGCATCGAAATCTGTCTCGAGCAATTGTTTGCTGATCAAGCAACACTTACGGAACCAGGCCTTGCAAACTACCTCGCAAAAAACTTACCGACTGCATGGTCCCTTTTCCTTGCCAATAGCATGCCAGTGCGCGATGCAGACACTTTCTTTTTTCCTAAACATGAAAAGAGCCATCAGATTTTTGCAAACCGCGGTGTTTCTGGAATAGATGGCAATATCGCAACCGTGGTTGGGATAGCTCATGCAATAAAACGTCCAATCGTTGCCGTTCTTGGTGATCAGACTTTTTTACATGATCTCAACTCACTAGCGCTCCTAAAAAAATGCCCCTATCCAGTTCTCCTTCTTGTTGTAAATAACGCTGGTGGCGCTATCTTCTCCTTTCTTCCCATTGCTTCGAAAAAGGAGCTGATGGACGACTACTTTGCTGCAACGCATGACCTTACTTTTCAAA
>JBIOJU010000316.1:0-1646 GCA_044451165.1 Chlamydiales bacterium
ATTTTGAATGGTCTGAAATCCCTAAATATTCCCATCCGAGCTGCTCTCCTCCACGCGCCATCTCTTCTAACGTATTGTGTCCATCGGAATCTGTCGTGTGCGCGTGGAATACACCTCGGATATCTTTTTCTTGTACGAGTTGGGGTAGCTTTCCTGTTTCTGCAGCGGCGATCTCTCCCATATCCTCTCGAAGTTCTGGCGGAATGAAATCAAGCCCCAAAAAGTTGTAGATCTCCTCTTCTGTTAAAAGTTTTATAGCCTCTTTTTTATCTGCCGCCTCAAATCCATATTCACTCAAACTAAAGCCTTTTGTGAGAGTGCGCTGTCGCAAGCGGATGTTATGTTCTTTGGATCCGGTGAAATACATGAGAGCAAAAGGAAACTGCTCTTCAGAAACAACGCGCAAATCGGCCTGCTGTCCGCTTTTTTTGAGCCTCACCGATGCTTTTGACGGACCTTTAGAGATGATCGAGTCAACCCAGTGTGCTGTCACAAACCAGTCGACCACAGATTGTGGTGAGGATGTTGCGACGAGAAAATCGAGATCACCGATCGTCTCCAATTTTCTTCGAAGACTTCCAGCAATTTCAACTTTTTGAACTTCTTTGAGTTTTGAGAGCGCCTCAAAAATCGGCTCGGCTGCTTGCATCGCTCCCCAAAATAGGACGCGTTTTCCATAACCTTTAATCTGTGTAAGGGTGCTTAAGATCTTCTCCTCTGTGCGTGTCCCAAAACCGGCAAGTTTTGCAATTTTGCCCTCTTTGCAGGCGGCAATAAGGTCTTGCGTTGTCTGGATTTTAAGCTTCTTGTGCAGAGTTTGTACTTTTTTTGCTCCAAGCCCAGGAACCTGCAGAAGTTGGAGAAGTCCTGGAGGCGTCTTCTTTTTAAGTTTTTCGTAGAGGGGAAGCTGGCCAGTAGTGACGAGAGTTGAGATCCTTTCTGCTGTGTGCGTTCCAATCCCCGGAATCTCCTCTAAACGTTTTTCGCGCACAACAGTTTCGAGATCCTCATCTAAATTTTCTACCGCACGCGCTGCATTGTGATAGGCACGAACTTTGAATGGATTTTCTCCGTGAAGGGAGAGAAGCACCCCGATCTCATCGAGAATGCGCGCCACTTCATGCTTGTCCATGTGGGTGAAAATAACAGATCACAGATTTTTGTGCGGTGTCTGCGTCTGCTTAGGATGCGTTCATACGGTGGGATGAGGTGCAGAAAAAGTAGGCTGGTAGAGAAGGGAGTGCACTATGCGCGTGTGTTCTATGTCTTTCTCGTGGTTAATGCGGGCAACTAGTTCCTCGCGCGATTCCACTGAACGTTTCCACTGCTTGTCTACTTTCTGCACTGTCAGCCAGAGCTCCCGACCTGTAAAATAGTGAAAGATCGGGTAGGTTAGAATCGCATCAGGTAGTTTGCTGATTGCTGACACAAACCTATAATTTAAAAAAGCCAGAAATCAAATGCAAGCAGATGTGTGAAAAGGCCCATCAAATGATGGGCCCAAAGAGGACCAACTGACTTAGTATGCGCTCCGCCCCTCATCATCACGAGGTGTCGACCAAGTGCGCGCCTCGATGAATGAGAACCCTCTTCGCGAGCTTTCCGCATTCAGACGGATTTGCAGAATACGCGCGACTAATGCGTCG
>JBIOJU010000317.1:0-1633 GCA_044451165.1 Chlamydiales bacterium
CGCTCGACGCAGCTTTTCGAGACACTAAAAAGATCGAAAAGGAGGCGCCTCTTCCAGAAGAGGTTGTTCAGGCGGCCCTCGAGGTCACCGAAAAAGTGGTTGAACAGCTCCGCTCTTTGGCCGAAAAAGGAGCCTCCCTCACAGTGGAAGGAATCCAGGATCTTGTCGAAGTGACACTCATGAAGTGTGATCATCACGATGTCGCCCGCGACTATATCATCTACCGAGATAGTCATAAGTCGCTCCGCGAAGACTCCCCACAAAATCTCACAATTCTCCGCCAAGACGGGATCGCGGTCCGCTTCAATCCCATGAAAATCGCCTCTGCGATTGAAACTGCATTTAGACGCACTCGCAAGCTCGAAGCCCCTTCTCCTCAAGATGTGGTCGACGCTGTAAACTTGCTCACACAAAATGTGGTTGCCCGTGCCATCTCTCTCTCAAAATCTGGTGTAAAACTCTCTGTGCTCATCGTTCAAGAAGAGATTGAACAGCAGATGATGCGCGCAGGCTTTTTTGCAGAGGTAAAAGAGCTGATCCTTTTCCGAGCAAGCCAAGGTGAAGAGGTCCTGCCTGCAAACGAGAGATATCCTGCACAAGATGAGGGAAAATCACTCAGACAATTTACAATCCACACCGAAGGCGGAAAGACTCATCTACTCAATGAAAAAGAGTTGAGAGCACGTCTACAATTTGCCTGCCGCGCCTTTGAGCGTCTGGTCTCTTGTGATGAGCTCTTAGAAAGTTCGATTGGCAATTTTTATGAGGGAATGAAAGAGAGCGAAGTCGACATGGCAAATATCATGGCTGCCCGCTCGAAAATCGAAGTAGAGCCGGCCTATGCGACTGTCGCATCACGGCTTCTTCTAGATGTGCTTTATCGGGAAACGCTCGGCATTTCTGCTTCCGATCCAGAGCTCGAATCGGTGCACCGCGCCTACTTTAAAAACTACTTTCAGCGTGGCATCACTTTCAAAAGGATCCATCCCGATCTTCTGCAGTTTGACCTCGATAAACTGGCAACTGCGATCCAGCTGCAGCGCGATGATCTCTTCTCCTATCTCGGACTTCAAACTCTTTATGACCGCTACTTCATCCATGAGATGCAAAAACGGCTAGAGACGCCTCAGATCTTCTGGATGCGCGTTGCAATGGGACTTGCTCTCTCCGAAAAAGAGAAAAAGAATGAAAAGGCGATCGAGTTTTATGATATCTTGTCCAAATTCCTATTCGTTTCCAGCACGCCCACACTTTTTAACTCGGGCACTTTACATCCGCAGCTCAGCTCCTGCTACCTCTCGACAGTGATGGATGACCTTTCTCACATTTTCAAAGTCATCTCAGATGATGCGCAGCTCTCCAAATGGGCGGGCGGCATTGGTAACGACTGGACAAACGTGCGTGCAACAGGCTCTGTCATCAAAGGCACCAACGGCCGCAGCCAAGGAGTGATCCCCTTCCTGAAGGTCGCAAATGATACTGCTGTAGCAGTCAACCAGTGTTTTTCCCCAGAGACGCTTCTTTATACAGCAAAGGGGATCAAACCGATCATCGAAGTACATCCGGGCGATCTGGTGCTTGGCGCAAGTGGCATCTACCGCGAAGTCGTACAACAGTTCTCATACCAGCAAAA
>JBIOJU010000318.1:0-1614 GCA_044451165.1 Chlamydiales bacterium
AACTACCAGATCATCGTGCGCGAACTTACGCTTGCGGGCGTCGGGGAGTTATTGCTCCGCCTGCATGAGCTCAAGGCAAAACTCGAACAGAAGGGGTGGTTTGACCCAAATAGAAAAAAGCCTCTGCCCAAATTCCCCAAAACAATCGGC
This sequence comes from Chlamydiales bacterium, assembly GCA_044451165.1. Taxonomy (GTDB): domain Bacteria; phylum Chlamydiota; class Chlamydiia; order Chlamydiales; family Rhabdochlamydiaceae. Next base: position 151 of record JBIOJU010000318.1, read on the forward strand.
GTTGTCACAAGTCCAACGGGTGCCGTCATTCAAGATATTTTACATATTTTAGAGCGCCGCTTTTCAGGCTTTCAACTGATCTTAAATCCGGTGAAGGTGCAGGGCGAAGGAGCGGCGCAGGAGATAGCGCAGGCAATTGCGCAATTTAACCAGCACAACCTAGCCGATGTTCTCATCGTAGGACGAGGTGGCGGCTCTCTAGAAGATCTCTGGGCATTTAATGAGGAGATCGTCGCGCAGGCGATCTTTTCTTCTCACATTCCTGTGATCTCTGCCGTCGGCCACGAAACAGATTTTACCATCGCAGATTTCGTAGCAGATCTCCGTGCCCCCACCCCGTCTGCTGCTGCAGAACTCGCGATTGCTGAAAAAGCAAAAGAGCTCCAGTTTTTTTCTCAGACGCGCAAAAGGATTCAAGAGACGATGCGGATGATGATACGTGGCCGCAAAGAACGCTTAAAGACTTTGACGCGGCAGCCGGCCCTTACCTCACCCGAGTTTCTCCTTGGAAAATTTGCTCAGATGGTTGACGAGATGAAAGAGGAGCTCTTCCGTGCGCTTCAGAAGCAGGTCCAAGAAAAGAAGCTAAAATTGAGTGGCCTCATGCGGCAAGCAAGAGCACAAAACCCTCTTGGACGCCTCGCGCTTTTCAAACAAAAACTGCTCATGACTACTGCGCACCTTCGCTCCATCAACCCCAAAAATCTCCTCTCAAAAGGGTATGCCATTGTCTTTGATGAAAAGGAGGATTTAGTTATTCTCTCAGCTGAGCAGGCAAGAAAAAAAGAGGCTGTGCGGGTCCTCATGCACGACGGCTATCTCGAAACAAAGGTTAAAAAATGACGGATAAAAAGAATTTTGAAGATGCCTACGCACGGCTTGAACAGATCCTTGAGAGGATGAACTCCAACACCGTCTCCCTCGATGAGTCGATCAAGCTTTATGAGGAGGCGGACAAACTGATCCAGCACTGTCAAGGGAAGCTCACAGAGGCGGAGCAGAAAGTAGAAATTCTTCTCAAAAATAGAGATGGCTCCCTACAGATGAATGAGAAGGAGCAGCCTGCAAGGCAGGAGTTTAACCCGCAAAAATCATTCGTATGATCATTGGCCTCTTTCCAAATTCAGACTTAAAACAGTCGCGCAATCTTGCGATCGGCATACGCGAATTTTTGGTAAACCAGAAGGTCACTGTCGTCGCCGAGGACCAAGAAGCCGCCGCAATCGGTGCGACTCCACTCTCTCAGGTCGACCCCAGGGAGATTCGCTTCCTCATTTCGATGGGGGGTGATGGATCTATCCTTCGCCTGGTTCACAAATCGATGGATCTTGATGCGGCTATTTTGGGCATTAATCTTGGCCATCTTGGATTTCTTGCTGACGTTCCTCTTTCTGATATCTATCCTAGCTTGCAAGATCTTCTGAATGGCGCTTTTCGTATCGAATAGCGCGTGATGATTCATGG
>JBIOJU010000319.1:0-1602 GCA_044451165.1 Chlamydiales bacterium
ATCTAAGAGGATGGCTCGGTCCAGATTGTAGCGATGAAGAAACAGATCGAGACAAATGACGTGCATAGGCATTATTTTAGAAAAAGAGAATGTCTCACGGACAAAACGCCCAAGGCGCTGTCGAAGTGTGCAATTCCAGCGCTCGACGTGTGCTGTTTCACCTGTTTCCTTGCCTACCTGCGTTAGTTGCTCGCGCTGCGAATGACCGCCTGATATACTTTCCAAAAGTCCGTAAAGCAGCGACCTTTACGATACTCATCTGGAATGTTGTCCCACAACTCTTGGCATGTTTTTTCGCTTCGATCTCCAATAGCTCGCGCAACCACTTGTCGTGTTTTTCTACAAAGAGCAACCCAAATCCACACGTGATTTCTTCTTTTTAACACAAATGACCATAACTCGTCCAATTCTAGAATTGTTGCTGACGCGTCATTTGGATCTGGTGCCACCAAGGTTTCCCTCAGGGGTGGGAGTTGTGCTGCTTTTTTTTCAGCCAAACTTTGACCGTGTTTCTCGATACACCAAATGTTCTTGTAAGTCCTCGCATGCTACTACGCTCCTGATAGGATCTTATAATCTCTTCACGACGCTCTTCTGTATACCCATTTGGGGCCGGATTTTCTCGGCTTTGTCTCTTCCATGCTTTACAACGATATCTTTGCTTTCTGTTTGGTGCATAGCCATTACGCACCAATTCTCTACTCTCGCAGTATTGACAGCACATGATAATTGTTACCATAAGGGCAGCTCCTTTTTGGGGACGATGATGGCTTCATTTTACCACAACAGCCCCTTGGCTTGATCCACTACCGATTCGACGACCACCAATACTCTTGCAGTGTAAAAGCCCTAGCATAGAGCGCAGAAAAGAGAGACAACGTTAATGGGGAGGCTCGAGACCATGCCGAGTTTGGTTCTGCGTCATCTTTCGTGCAGGATGAGCTTATTTGAAACCTTTTCTCTCTCGCTGTCCGCTTCCGGAGCCGATCAAGATTTTCTAGAATGCTGTTAATGATATTTTTGCACGAAAGATGATGGAGAACCATTAAATGGAGGCAGAACACGACAGATTATTCTTGCCGCGCATTGCCTCACGAGAAAATCTTACCCAGGCGTCTGTACTCACGCGCATGCATCACCAGCTCTACTGGTATCGTTTCTGCGACCAGCAATACCCTTCCTGTGTTCTCTTCTTTAAAACAGGTGAACGGGTAATATTACTGGTAAGGCAAGTGCCTTGCAAAGTAAGATCTCTCGTGAGTCAATTCGGCGGCAAGAATAATTGACGTTCATCAAAAGGCCGCTCTACAAGCGGATACTTGCGCGCCGTTTTTGTAAATTGAGGGAGGGCAGAGCAGTTAGATCCAGCGCCGAGGTACGTGTAAAAATAGAATATAGAAAAACAAGCAGAAATAGTAAAAATAGCTTTTTATGCATCGCGCAGATATCTCTTCCGAATTTCCGCTCTGCTCCAAGAGTGAATCGAGAGGGCCTTTGCTTGATCAAAGAGAGGAGCCACTGACTGGAGTTTGAGGGTACACTCCAAAGTTATAGGCTGGCGGAATGTGGTTGCCTGAGTAGGATTGTAGTGCGGGGTAGTAG
>JBIOJU010000320.1:0-1588 GCA_044451165.1 Chlamydiales bacterium
AGCACGAAGCAAAAAATGCGATCTCACAAATCATTCATCTCATCGTGACCCGCTGTCAAAAAGGGTACCACGATAGAGACCCCAACATCCGCACCAATTGCGGCTTTATCGAAGACCGCGCCGTGAAAATTGATGTGGGCCGCTTCGTGAAGAATGAGTCGATGAAAAACCAAGAGGTGATAAAAAAAGAGGTTGTGCGCATCACAGCCCCTTTCAAAGAGTGGATCTCCACAGATTATCCGCAACTTCTTCCCCATTTTGAAGAGGAGCTTGCCCGACTGTGAAGTGGCTCTATCTGGTTTTGGGATTGTTTCTTCTTCCTCTCGCGCGTTTTTGCGAAAGAGAGACGGCAGGATTTTCCATGATGAAGCTTGCGTTTTCACAACCCGGAGAAAACGAAAAATCTCCTCTGTCACCAGATGTTTTTGATCAGAAATTCTACTTTTTGGGCAGCGGAGGACAGAGTTTTGTGTTTGCATCCGATGATGGCAAATATGTCATCAAAATGATCAAAAGACGATTTTCTCCTACCTTTCTTAAAGAGATCCCTCTGCCCGCTTTTTTGCGCGCTGCTTTGGAAAAAAAAGAGAGGTATGTTCAAAAAAAATGGGAGCGCGATCGCGCAAGCTATGTGCTGGCCATGAACGCGCTGAAAGAAGAGAGCGGTCTTCTTCTCGTACACTTGCACACAACAGATCATTTTCAAAAGCAGGTGATCCTTATCGATAAGTTGGGCATCGAGCATAAGATCGATCTGGACAAGCGCGCTTTCATCTTGCAAAAACGGGCCATACCACTTCTCGACGATTTAAAAAGCAAAATTTTGACCAGAAACAGCGAGTCTGCAAAGCAGACGTTACGTGAGGTGGTCCATTTGTTAAAGCTGCGCTGCAGGCGAGGCGTTGCCGATGAAGATCTTCATCTCCTGAAAAATCTGGGGCTTTTGAACGGCAAGATCATTTTCATTGATGTAGGTAGACTGAAACGAGATGAGTCATTGAAAAAATCCAAAAAGATGCACGAGCATCTTCTATACTCCACATCAAAACTAAGAGCATGGCTCGCCCGTGAGGAACCTGCGCTCGCACTGGAGCTTCAAAATGATCTGGATTAAGAGAGCGATCGCCCTTCTCTGCATCATTGCGATTTCTAGGCTATGCCACCACAAAACAGACGGGTTTCGCATTAGTAAAATCACAGACAACACCATCGAAAACGGGTCGCTCCAACTGCCCATTTTTTCTTCTGATCAGGAGAAGAGAGCACAAGAGGTTCTCACCCAACCATTCACCTATCTTGCCCGTGGCAAACAGAGCTTTGTCTTTCTTTCCGAAGATCAAAAAACCGTTCTAAAACTCTTAAACAACCACTACCAGTGGCAGATACGCGCCTACGCACTTCTTCCCAATATTCCATGGAAAGAGAAAAACCTCTCCTATTTTGAGAAAAAATTGAAGATGACGGGCGAAAGCTATCTCCTCACCTTCTCGCAGCTACGCGAAGAGACAGGGGCCTTTTTCCTACATTTACAAAAGACAGATCATCTTAAACAGAAGGTCAAAATCGTCGACAAATTGGGAATTTCACA
>JBIOJU010000321.1:0-1588 GCA_044451165.1 Chlamydiales bacterium
CTCAGCCTGGTGGCGTTTTTCACCCAGCATCTTCTCTTTCGATCTGCGCGATCTTCGCCTTTTCTGCCGTCGAATCTTTTCGATCTCCTGCTGTCTTTCAGATTTTATTTTGAGCACCTTTTCTTCCAACCGCTCGCAGAGGAGCTTGCGCGCATAGTAGCGATTAAGTTCGCGGGATCGCTCCTGCTGACATTTAATTTCAATGCCTGTCGGAAGATGTTTCAAATAGACGCACGAAGAAGTTTTGTTAATCTTTTGCCCCCCTTTGCCCGAACCCAAAATAAACCGCTCAACAAGATCAGCCTCTTTAAGACCTAATCTCTCCATACGCGCCTGAAGCGCCTCTTCTGTCTCTTTCTTTAACATATATCCAAGAATGCCCCTCGTGCTCTAAGATTTCTAGATGTTTTTAAAAAAGCCGTTTTCTCTTGGCAAACTCTCTCTTCCCTCTAACGTGCTCTGCGCGCCCCTAGCTGGCTGCTCCGATCTTCCTTTTCGACGCATGACTGTGAAATATTCTCCCGGGCTTGTCTATTGCGAAATGGTCAAGATGGACGCTCTCCTCCACATGAATCCCAAAACACTTCCTCTTCTTGACTATGAGCCTTCGATGCACCCGATTGGCGCTCAATTGTGTGGCACTAAACCTGAATACGCCGCAAAGTGCGCCAAAATCATCGAAGACATGGGTTTTGATGTTGTCGATCTCAATTGTGGCTGCCCTGTGGACAAGGTGACAAAAGACGGCAGCGGGTCGGGCATGCTAAAAAATCCTGAGCTGATTGGGGAGGTGATCTCGAGTATGGTCAACGCCGTAAAGATTCCTGTCACCGTCAAGATTCGTGCCGGCTGGGATACCGACTGCATTGTAGGACCCCTGGTTACAAAAATCGCAGAAGAGGCAGGTGCCGTTGCCATTTGCATCCATGGAAGAACGCGAGAACAGGGTTACAAAGGTCCCGCAAACTGGGACTACATCCGAGCCTGCAAGCAGGAAGCCAAAAAGATCCTAATCATCGGCAACGGAGATATTTTTGATGCAGCTTCCGCCGAGAAAATTTTCGTTCACACAGGATGTGACGCGATTCTTCTTTCGCGAGGAACGATGGGACAACCCTGGCTCATAGAAGATATCCATCGCCACCTTTCAAACCTGCCCCCCCTTGAATATTCACCGGTACATGTCCGTGATGCTTTTTTAGAACATCTTGAGCACATCGTCTCCTATAAAAACCCCCACAAGGCAGTTCTCGATCTAAGACGGGTAGGATGCTGGTTTTTACGGAGCATGCATGGGGCACGCGCCTTGCGCGAGTCGATCAATCGAGCCAAATCAGTTGAAGAAGTGCGCACCATGATCCAAAACTATCCATGGCAAGAATGCGCACTCGGCAAGCAAGCAGTGAGCGATGAATGCTGAGAAGAAAAGAAGCGATGAACTATGAGTGATGAGTGATGAACTGAAGAAAGAAATCTGGAAATGGGAACTCAATCAGTAAAGCTCATGACTTGTGCACCTTTCTCTCTTCCGCTCAGCACTCATCATTCATCGTTCATCACTTCTTCTCTGGATCACTTCGCTTTGAAG
>JBIOJU010000322.1:0-1585 GCA_044451165.1 Chlamydiales bacterium
ATCAGGGAGAGCAAAAAAACAAGTAAGTTGATAGGATAAAAGCACCCAAAAAAAGCACAACAGCCAGGTCATGGGAACATACAAGTGTAAACCATGATCCTTGGCTGAAGTGTAAATGATGATCCTTACTCGTACAAAAACACATGCCTCCTTTTTCGTGACCGCGCCCGAGCCCGTGTGCGTGCCCGATCCCTCTTCTCTTTCCCTCAAAACTCTTTCCCTAAAATCTCCACAACCTCCTTCTCCAGGAGAGCGGGATCTTTCATCTCCTTCACGAGCACTCTTTTCTTCACGATCTCTGAGGGGGTCTGCTTTTCGGCGTACAATGTTTTAGTGTCAAATTTGAGAAGTAGAAATTGCATCTGAGTGGCCACAAACCGGATGCGCGTTAAATGATACAACCAGATCACTTCTTGCGGAGCTACGCCGAAGCGGTCCTGAATTTCTGAGAGGAGTGCATCGATCTCCTCAAGAGTGGAACATTCGCCGAGACGATGGTAGAGCTCCATCCGAAGAGAAGATTCTGCGATGTAGCTATCAGGTATGTGCGCGCGGAAATCAAACTCCATTTTGGTCTCGTTGAAGGAGAAGGCAGCTTTCTTGCGCATCGCGTCGATCGTGCGTTTGAGGAGTTTGCAGTAGAGATGGAAGCCGATGGACGAGACCTGTCCCGACTGGTCTGTGCCCAAAATATCGCCAGCTCCTCGGATTTCAAGATCGCGCATGGCGATCTTCATGCCTCCACCAAAGCCCGACGCTTCTAGGATGGCTTGCAATCGTTTACGGGAGAGTTCGGAGAGCTCGCGTCTTTCTGGCACAAGAAAGTAGGCGTAGGCGGGACGGTTCCATCTTCCAACGCGTCCGCGCAGCTGATAGAGATCGGCAAGTCCAAAGGTGTCTGATCGGTCGACAAGAATAGTGTTAGCGTTGGGGATGTCCACGCCGTTTTCTACGATGGTTGTAGAGACGAGGATATCTGCAGAACCATTTTTGAAGGCGTGAAAGACCGAATCGAGCTCTTCTGCACTCATCCCGCCATGGCCAGTCAGGATACGCGCCTGCGGGACGAGCTGTTGCAGCTCCTCAGTCACACGAAAGATGCTATCTATCCGATTGTGAATGAAAAAGGCTTGCCCATCTCTTGAGAGTTCGCGCAAAAGGGCATTTTGAATGGTCTGACTATCTCGTTCTGTGAGAATCGTTTTAACGGGAAGTCGATCAAATGGAGGGGTGTTGATGACAGAGATCTCTTTTGCTCCGATGAGTGTAAAGTAGAGCGTTCGCGGGATGGGTGTGGCTGTTAGGGTGAGGCAATCAACGCCTGCTTTCATGCTTTTTAGTTTTTCTTTTGCGCGCACGCCAAAACGCTGCTCCTCGTCGATGATGATCAGTCCAAGTTCTTTAAATTTGATGTCTTGGCTAAGGAGCCGGTGCGTTCCAATCAGAATGTCAACACTGCCTTCTTCAACCTGTTTGAGCGTCTCTTTTGCCTCTTTGGGGGAAGAGAAGCGAGAGATGTGGCGGATGTTGATCGGGTAATTTGCCATCCGTTCGGTAAATGTTTCGTAGTGCTGGAGTGCAAGCA
>JBIOJU010000323.1:0-1565 GCA_044451165.1 Chlamydiales bacterium
CCTACGCTGAAGAAGGTTCCAGGATGATTAAAGGGCCGCGTGTATTTCTGCTTGCCATTTTCGACAGACCAACCGAACCCGCACATCAAGGTCCAAATAGAAAAAGATGGCGTGCCTGTGCAAAGAGTGCAAGTTGCAGACTCTAGAAAAAGCAACGGGTTGGTTCATAGCCAAGAAGTATACCCAATTTTTGACTTTTTACAAATCGCACGTTATAGCCGGCCGAAAACTTGGGAGGCGGCATCGCGGCTAGTGGCGATGGCGTCGCTTACCGATGGACCGGTGAGGAAATTGCCGACGAGGTGAAGATGAGGAGAAAAAGTTCTGGCTGCGCTTTTCAATTTTTCGATGCGCGCTGCGTGTCCTAGTTCAAACTGGGGAAGCGCTTTTGTGATTTTTGTGACATAGATGAAATCGGGTTTCTGATGAATCTGCAGATGGCGCTTCAATGCATTTAGGGCGCGCGCCTGTTCATCACCGCCGGGTGGAAGCATCACGGTGAGACGCGTTTCATCTTTGGAGCGATTTTGCTGAGGAAAGAGATGCGAGTCGAAGATCACACCAAAAATTTCTTGGTTTGCATGAGAGGGAACGAGGTATCCGAACCCTTTCTTGGTAAGCACTCCGGCTCGATAGCCGAGATTGACCGTCACAACGTCGCGGACGGGAAAATCAAAATTCGCACCAAGAAGTCTAGACAGCTCGTGCGGAGGAAGTGCGGAAAATATATGGTCTGCTTCTCTCTGCCCTTCGGTTGTTTCTACTGTGATTCCGCGTGAGGAGACACGTAGCCCCCCTACTTTCTCTCCGGAAAGAATTTTCCCTTTTAGTTTTTCCTGTAGAGCATAGATGAGCCTTTCACTTCCGCCTTGTAGAGAAAAGAGAGTAGATTTTCTCCTTTTCTCTATAAAAAATCCGCGTGTGAGAGACCCGTGCTCCTCTTCCCACCTCTTCATCTGTGGAAAACAAGCATTTACAGAAAGACGTTTGATATCACCAGCATAAATGCCTGTCATGAGTGGATCGAATAGACGCTCTGCACTTTTTTTGTTAAAACGGCGCACGGCAAAATCCCAAATACTCTCCTCTTGAACAAAAGGAGCTTTTTTCCACTCAGTGAGAAGCGCGCGCAAGAGAGGACGTGTGAGAGGGGAAAAAAGCATCGTTAGTGGGTTGGAGGGCACACGCAAAAGTTTCTCCTTGTGCCAGATGTACCTTCCGCGCGCATTTTGGTCTGCGTAGATGAGCTCACTTCTCAGACCAACTTCATCGATGAGGTCCAATAATGGTTGCGACCTACTCTCTTGGAACATTCTCGGACCGCGCTCGAAAAAAAACTCCTCGGAAACGCCGCTGCCGATGAGCCCGCCCACCCTTGCCTCTTTTTCTAAGAGGAGAAGATCAACATTTTGTTTGGATAGGTACCATGCGAGCGCAAGCCCTGAGATCCCTCCCCCTAAAACGATCACACGAGTCTTTTTTTCCTTGGTCATTTATATTCCTTGTCATGGAAGAAGTTACCGCATTTCTGAAATCTTTGCGCGAAAAGATCCTCTCCTCATTTC
>JBIOJU010000324.1:0-1565 GCA_044451165.1 Chlamydiales bacterium
AAGGTGAAAGGGGCCTTCCGACAAAGACAAAGCAGGGCTCTCGTGTATCATTTAACAAGTTTGACAACTTCAAAATCGTGGAAAAAAAGGCGTCCTTCCCCACTGAAGAGTGGGTGTAGCTTGGGTAAAGAGCGGATCGTTGATGGAAAGCTGCAATGGCCTTTTCCGAATATGGCTGACCTAAGATCGCTTCTTGGAGTTGTGGTGAAGTGATCGAGGCGAGATTTTTGAGCCGTTTTAAATCATTGAAGCTTGTAGCTGCAGATGCTTTGTAGCGTACAGGGTCAAAGGGGATGCCGATGCAGTCTGTGCCAAGCCCAGCCGAAAGAAAGGTGGAATGTAAGTGATTGTGCTTTTTCATCGCGAAATCGAGCGTCTCAGGGACTGAGGGATAATCAAATTCAGTGATGCCAAGGTGTGGAGTAGATCCATTCCGAATTGTATCTATCACCTCAGTTAGCTGCGTACTATCTGCGGCCACAGGACAGTCGACGATGAGATCTAACTTGCGTGTAGAGAGATCTGAATAGCTCGGAATATAAGTCACTTTTTTGCAGAACTCTTCTGGAAAGAATCTCGGGAGGCTGTTACGCACTACTGCTGGATATCCGATCTCTACGCTATGCTCTGGGAAGGCATCTTCTAGGAACTCAAAGACCTTTTTGCAGTGAACGAGATCCCCATTACCATTTGCCACATGGCACATCACAAAAACGTTTTTATGATCGCGTGCATCACATGTCTGTCCAAAAGTATGGGGTGCATCTAGCACCAGGCATAGGGGTTCTTTCGCAAGGCTGGCGTGGCTTGCGTCTAAATCTAGAAGGACCATCTGTCTCGAAGCAAATGATACGGTTGGTACCCCAGCCCATAACCTTCCTACGCTGTCAACGAGCGCGCAAATCCCAACCCCTGTACAGCAAATGCCTCCAGCGACAAGGGGAAAGCGCCATTTTCTAGGAGCGTGAGAGCGTGAAGCTTTAACGAGTGTGAGAAGGCCGCAGATGGTCATGAGAGCCCCCTGCCCAATCATCCAGAATTCTGACGCATAAGTGGGAAGTAGCGATTGGGCATAATCGCTTACACGTGATGCAGCCACTAACAGGGAGCATGATGCCTGAATCGTTCGCTCTGCCGCATAATGGGTAGTGTTGAAAGCAGTTTGTGCAAGTCTAGAAGCAATAGAAATCATTAACTATTCCACAAAATCTTAAAATGAGATGAATTGAATCAAAAATCGCGAAATTATATGCCCATTATTAATATTGAAGCCAGCGAAATGTCAAATGAGTTGCCGGCGCTCTTTGTTTGTCATGCCTGCTTCATGAACTCCAGGTAAATATTTCTTTTATTCAAAACTATCTCGACAAGTAATGACGTAGTGCTGTAGCATTACAAATTTACAAAGGAGGAGGGGTTATGGGTAAAAAAAGTTTAGATGGGTGGCAGGGTTTTTTGAACCTCTGCAAAAACGTTCGAACTCTGGAGGAGTTTGACAGGGTTTTTGGGCTGTTTTTTACCATTGAGGAGCAAGAGTCGCTAGCGGCGCGTTACCTAATCATTAA
>JBIOJU010000325.1:0-1543 GCA_044451165.1 Chlamydiales bacterium
AAAGCTTTATGGCTGGAGCGAGGTAGAATCATGCGAATGGGCGCGATTGACGAGGTGTTACAAGCTTACCAGCACCACTCTCTTGGTCAAACCAGCATCTAAGTTACGTTGCGACTTGTGGGATCGCTTGCTGCAAGGACCTTTCAGGCACCTTATCTGTGCAACTATCTAACGTTAACAGCTTCTTGTAGAGTTCTGCGCTCGTGTGGATGTTGTACTTTTTATGATACGTCTGCAGATGCGGGGCATAATGCTCTGTCTGGTAAGTGAGAATGGCTTGAGCAAGTTCCAGATAGTTTCCAATTGAGAACATTTTGAAGGCATTGGGTGCGTATTTTTCTAGTTCCAAAAAGGCAAAATTTTGGGAGAAGATACTTTTCGCATGGGTTTCTAAAGAGAGAGCGGCAATCGATGACCCCCCTTGATTCACTTCTAAATAAGGAAGAACATTGAAGTCACAGCCCAGAAGAGCTTTTAACAACTCCTCATCATTGGTAAGTCTAAAGAATTTGACCCGATCGCTGCACTGCCGTTTATCGATTAACTTAAGAACACCCTTGATGTAATGATCGATCGGTTCGTTGAGACGAATAGTATGAGGGTGTTGGGCGCCTAAGATAAGCAGTTCATACTCTTCGGGTAAAAATTTTAGAGCTTTAATGACCGTTTCATGTCCCTTTATCGAGGAGATAAAGCCAAAAATTCCAATATACGTCTTTTTCTCATCGAGAGAGAAAGCTTTGCAAAACTCTTTTTTGGTATTGACTCGACCAAGCGCTTCAATCTGCTTCTGGTCGTAAAAGCAGAGGGGATGATCGTAGACGCGATCGTATTGGAATTTCATTTGGATCAGTTGCCTATCTCTCGGAGTATGGATCAGGATGGGGAAATTGTTTTTCACGCAAAATTTAATGATTTTGTTGTAAAGGGGTAAATATCGGTTTTGCGAATGGGCGGTTCGAAATTCTGCAATAAAACCCTGCAAGTTGCCGTTTAGCAGTGCTTTACCTAACGAAATCCACCCTGGATAGTTTTCTTTCCCATGATAGCGGTGTACAGTGAGCAGTAGTCTTTTGCACCCCTTTACCATCATAAAAAACCGCTTCTGGATGATGTGAAGAGTGGTGCCAAACAGACTTCCTTCAAATTGAATATTCACGCAATCGAACGTTTTCAGTCTTTCTCGAATCTGTAAAATATGTTGCTTTGCACAGCGCGCATCTCCTTTCCGAAGGATCTCGACGTTTAGGGAGATCACGGTAACCTCAAAATGATGTGAAAGTTCTTCAACAAGAGCTTTTGTATAGCTTGCATTTCCACAAAAATCATCATAACTGCTTACAACCGCGAGCCGTTCTTTTTCCACTATTTCCTCACTGTCTTATCAACATTTGTTCAGAATTTGCACAAAACCAATCGCACGTTTCTTTTAATCCAGCTTCCATCGAGTATTTTGGCTGAAATCCCAGAGATTTAAGGCGACTTAAGTCCACTTCATAATACTGTCTACCATTGGGCATGTGCGGGTTCCACACCACTTTAT
>JBIOJU010000326.1:0-1528 GCA_044451165.1 Chlamydiales bacterium
AAAAAAGGCTCTTTCTCTCCTACCTCTGTGCAAGCCTCATCTTTCTCTGTGACTCTGTGGTGGGATTTTCCTGCTTTTCAGTACCGAGAATGAATTCGCAGATGCTTGTTTCTTCGAGGTAGGGAATTCCGACGGTTTGAGAAAAAAGAGAGGTTTTTTACCAGAAAGAAGAAAAAACTTTATCTTGCCGCGGCGGGCAGCCGCGATCGTGCCGGCCTACTGGCCGATCCTTGCTTCCCCTTCTTTCTTCAGTTCAGCACTTCTCTGTGCCGAGAATGAATTCGCAGATGCTTGTTTCTTCGAGGTAGGGAATTCCGACTGTTTGAGTGAAGAGATCGGAGTTGCCTCCGCCGACGGCGCAGGGTGCAAGATCCATTGCGGTTGCAACAAGATAAAAGGTTTGTAAAAGAGCACCGGCATTTTTGAGGGTAACTGCATAGGCCATAGAGCGATATTTCCAGGACATGCGCAGAAAACGAGACGTCATAACAAAAAGAATTTGCGGCGCCGTTGTTGACATTGTCGAACCTACCGCATCATTGAGGAGCGCTTGCCTGTTCCCCTCAGAAGTGTCGAGAAGAAAAAGGGCATGTTCTTTTGGCTGGTAGTGATACATTCCGCTTTTTAATCCGCTACATTTATTGACCACAACGTAGAGTTCAAGTTCGTAGATGGCCCCTCCTCCAGGATACGGGCGTCTGCTTACTTCTTGTGGCAACGCTTGCTTTTTATAGTTTGGATGAGAGAGCTCTTCCCTCCGGGCCGAGCGGAACAAAAACTCGCCGAGCTGGTCTACGTTGATGGGCTTGTCCGCATGCGCGCGCTTTGATCTTCTCTCTTCAAGGACTTTAGTAAATGGCCGATCTTCTTGTTTTAATTTTTCAATGTCTGGCCGAAAAAGAGCAATCCGCTCATTTGACAGGGGAAGTTTTGATGCAGGAAGTGGAGGGATCTCTTTTTTAAAAGGATAGACGCCCCCATAGGGGTTATTGTGTCTTCCGAGGCGCGAACGTGTATGAAACAATAGATCGTGAAATTCCCACTGAATAAAGGTGTGATCTTTTTTCTCATTTGAGAAAAGGGTAAGAATTTGCGCATGAAGAAGCAGAGCGATTAAATCTTTAAGAACAGCTTCTGGTAGTGAAGAGCGGATCTCTTGAATCAATCTTGCCTTCGTGAGTTGATGCACAAGATTCAAAACTTCTACACCATGCAGCTCACAACGAATAGGGGAGAGAGGTGTCTCTAAAATAAACTGGTCATTATCTGAGCGAAGTAGCGCAAATTTAGAAAGCTTGATTTTTTCTCCTTCAGGAAATGATTGTGGCTCGCATTGGAAGCGACTTGTCAAAGCATGGAGCGTGAAAAGAGGAGTGTTTTTATGGGAGAAAGTGAAAGAGAGACAATTGTTTTTCTTTAAGAGATTTAATAAATAATAAAATTTAGGGAGCTCGCTTGCGTCATTTTGTAAGACAAGATCTATGAGCTCTTCTTCGCTTGCACCCGCGCCTTCCAATCTTTTCAAGCA
>JBIOJU010000327.1:0-1527 GCA_044451165.1 Chlamydiales bacterium
ACTGTGTAGCCTTTTTGTTTAAGCATTTGTAAATCTCGCGCAAGCGTTGCAGGATCACACGATACGTAGAGAATCCGCTTTGGCTTGAGCTGAGCAAGTGCCTCGAGAAAAGAGGCTTCACATCCCCCGCGCGGTGGGTTCAGAACCGCAACGTCCACCTCTTCCAGCTTTCTAATCCTTTCCTCTGCAAGGCCGCAAATGAATTGCGCATTAAAAATCTGATTGGTTGCAGCATTTTCGTTGGCATCTTGGATCGCAGAGTGAGACGATTCTATCCCAATCACCTCTTTGGCATACTTCGCTAAAATAAGAGAGAGTGTCCCCACACCGCAATAAGCATCCAAAACCCTCTCTTGACCTGTCAGACGGGCAAGTTCTACAACTTTTTGATAGAGAGCTTCTGCCTGCTCGGGATTCACTTGAAAAAATGAGGCAGGAGAAACTTTGAATGTAAATCCTGATAGTTTCTCTTCGATGGCGCCCACCCCAGCAAGCGTTTGGAAGCAGGTCCCTAATACAACATTACTGTCAGCCGGATGGATGTTCTGCACCACCCCCTTGATTTCAGGCATGCTTTGCAGAATCTTCTCCCCAAGACATGTGAACAGCTCGTGTGTATTTGTCACCAGGATCACGAGAACTTGCTGGGTATTAACTGCTGTTTTGATGAGCACATGTTTAATTTTCTGCGCTTCTGGATCTGTTTTGAGAAGGCGCTGAATCTGGGCAAGCGTCTTTTCACCGAGCTCAGAGTGAATGTCGCATTTTTCGATCTCGACAAGATCGTGAGAGTTGTGTGCGTAAAGCCCAAGACGTAAATTTTTGCTCACTGGAAGCTGAATTTTATTTCGATACGCAAGAGATTTTGGAGAAGAGATACAGGGCATCACTTCCAGGTCGATCTTACCTATCCGCTTAAGTGCATCCGCAACACGTGCGCGCTTTGCCTTGAGTTGCTCTTGATAATCGAGGTGCATCAGCTGGCATCCGCCGCACCGTCCAAAAAGTGGGCAAGGGGGTGTCACACGGTGAGGCGAATCTACAAGACGCTGCACGACTTTTGCACGCCCAAAGGTTTTTCGTACTTCAGAGACGCGCACGCGCACTTTTTCAGAAGGTAAAGCCCCCTCAACAAAAAGAGTAAATCCCTGATGGGAAGCCACCCCTTCACCATGCATCCCTAACCGTTCAATGGTTAGTTCAATTTCCTGTAAAAGCTCTGGTTTCATAAAAAAATATTTGTAATAAGAGAATAATATCTCAAACTCTCAAATTCATAAAGTTTAAAAAAAGCAATAGACGGTCTTAAAGGTAGCGCCGGCGTTGTTACATAAATCGGGAAAAATAAACACCGAGCACACCGAGAACACCGAGCAGAAGGAGGGAGTCCAGTTCACTAAGATAGGTAACACTTTAGTTCACCAACATAGGTAACACTTTTTCCCAGTATTTGTAATGTTTAACAGCCAAAGAACTTCAATAGATTGGAGGATCGATGGCCTGGGAGTTAAAAAAAGTGGAAGACCA
>JBIOJU010000328.1:0-1522 GCA_044451165.1 Chlamydiales bacterium
AGAACCGCACGAGCGCAGACGCCAGCCAAAGGCCCATCCATGATTAAGATGCCGTAATTTTTGGCAAAATCATGACCGCGCATCATCGAGAGAGTGAGCACGTTTTCAACCTTCTCTTGGCTGCAAAAGCGTTTTTGGGCGAAGGGGAGATCGGCTGAAACGGTGAGAAAAATGTATTCGGGATGTTTTTTTGCAGTCTCGTTGAATTTCTTAGTCGAAAGAGAGCAGACAGCAGTATCTAGACTTGGAACAATGGAGATCAACTTTCGCTTTCCCTTGAACTCTTTTAGGCTGCGATTTTTTAAATCACCATCAACAAGCGTAAAATCTTGAGCGACACTGCCTATCGCGGGCAGTTCTCCCGAAGTGTGTATTGGACTACCTTTCAGTGTAACTTTTGCCATATCTTTTAAGTCAGATCCTACTGGATAGATTTTTTTTGCACAACGATTCAAAAATTTTGATTAAATTTTAAGGAAAGGTTAAGATTTCTTCCGCATGGAGTATCAAGACCAAGCGAATAAAGTTCGCAACTTCTTAGGGAACGAGCCCCGCAATGTAAAAGAGACAAGGGGGGCGCCGCTTCACCCAAATCGATTTTCTCGTTTCATGTCTCTGAAACCAGAAAAACCTAACAATACATATCCCCAAAAAGAGCGCCAATCGATAGAGATACTCCATATTAGTAAACAAGAAAAATCAGCCACCTCACAGCGCTGGAACCGCGCTGCCCTGCATGCCCACCACTGTTGCGTCAGCCAGAGACATCCAGCCTATGTTCATTTAGAGCAGCTTGTTGTCAAAACGCATCCACTCCGCGAACGGGTCGCGCTGTTAAGGATTAAATCCTATTTACGGATAGCAAAACGACTGGGGGCGTTTGTAAAAATGGGCATGGAAGTAGAAGAGCGCAAGGCAAGAGAGTTTTCTGCTTTTCAATGCAAGCCCACACCTCCTTCTCATGAGCAGCAGGGCGAGCAGTGGGACGACTATTTGCAAGCGCAAGAAAAGAGACTTTTTCAAGTCCCAAACCCAACAAAGTAAAGGCTGAAGGATGAAATGAAGAGAGAGAAGAAGCAAGAGCACTTGTCTTTTTCTTGCTTTTATCCTTCAGCCTGTCGTTGTTGTATTAATCGGAAAAATAACACCGAGCGCGCCGAGATGAAGCGCAAATAATAGGATGACCAGCGTGGTCATTCTGTCATTCTGCAAATTCCCCTTCTTCTTCTCGGTGCTCTCGGTGTGCTCTGTGGTTTAAGAATGGATTTATGCAACAAAGCCCTTCAGCCTTTATCCTTCATCCTTTCTTCGCGTAGCCTATGTATCCTGTGAGGAGCGATCTAGAAAATTCGAAGCGAAAATCTCTGGCCACTTTTCCAGTAAAGAGCATCTTTAGAAGAGGGAGAGAGAAGAGCTTGGGTTTCAGACCTCGGATCTCTTGAATTTCCAGCGAGTTTTTTTTGCACATTTGAGAAAGCTCCGCTGGTTTAATGAATAGACGGTAAACATGCATATTTTCTGG